>DATCMP010000435.1:0-4594 GCA_036563365.1 Thermomicrobiales bacterium | reverse complement strand
TGTTCCACCATTGGAAGTCCAGGTTGGCCTGATCATCGACCGTCGCGTCGAGCCCCTGCATCCCGGTGCTCGATCCGGCGTAGCCGACCCAGAAGAGGTGCCAGTTGCGCTCCTCGATCGGCAGGCCCGCGCTGAAGACGCCGTGGAAGAGGGTCGTGGAAACCTGGCAGATCCCCCCCGCGATCGAGCTGACCGTCTTGACCTCGCCCGCGCCGCCGCCCGCGCCGGGGACCAGCGCGATCCCGTAGGCTTCCTCGTAGCCGTTCGCGACCGTCTGCGCGCCGACCGCCTCATTGAACGAGAACAGTTCGCCGGGGGGGATAATCGTGCCATTCAGGCGCTCGACGGCGAGTTCGACGTTATGCTTGCGCGTCGCGATCGAGCTGCTGTAGTTGGTGCGCCCGACACCGAGGACGTCGGGGGTCCGCATCGCCGCCTTATCCGAGGATGGCACCTTCGGCTTGGTCACGGTGACAACCGGGCTGGCGTTGCCGGTCGCCCCGAGGATCGCCTCGCGCAGCGCCCTAATGGTGCCGTCGAACTGCACCTCGCGCCCGTCCTGGCTCTTCTCGATATCCTCGATCATCCCGTTGGCGAAGGCGAATTTGGCATCCTTGACCGGCTGATTGATCTCGCTCGCTAGCAGCTGCGTGAGCGCCTTGAGCCCGGCCTCGTCCAGGCCGATCGCCACCTTCTCCGGCTTGGTCGGCTGTTCGGTCAGGCGGATCAGCGGGAGGAGATCGGCGCGGACCAGGGTGCGCGTGCGGAAACCCTCGATGCGGATGGCGACCGGCGTGCCGACGATCGTTTCGAGGCGGGCGCGGATCGGTTCGAGATCGGCACCGACGATCGCGGGCAGTTGCGCGCTGACGGTGAGATCGGCCTCGTGCGCCCCGCCGCTGAGCGCGGCGTTCATCGCGGCCAGGGACGCCTCTTCATCGAGGCCGAATCCTTCCTTGCCGGGGACGATCGTGTATTTGCCCGTCGCATCGGGGACGAGCTGGGCGTTCGCGCCCGGTTTGTTGACCGCCTGCTCAATCGTGGTGAAGAAGGGGCGGAGCCGGGTCGCATCCAAAGCCAGGGTGAGCCGGTCGCCGTCCATCCGATACGCGATCGCGTTCGCCAGGGCAGCCTGGTCGAGGGTCCAACGCTGGCCGTCGTAGCGGGCGACGAGGGGCTGGCTGGCGATCGCCGCCGCCTGGGGCTCGACGCCGCGCAACATCGCCCCGTTGATCGGCGCTGGGACCTCGACCTGGGTCAACGTGACCGGTTGGATCGCCAACCGTTGCGCGTGGTCGATGAAGGCCGCGCGCGAGCCATCAAAGTCGAACCCGAGGCCGTTCACATCGGCGACGATCATCATCTTGCCATCCGCCGCCACCTTGAAGGTCGCGTCGGTCGGGTCGAAGGTCGCGGCCGGTGCCCACGCGTGCAGGGCGGTGTCGAGTTGGCCGTCATCGACGGTCGCGGGGATCGTCAGCGTGTGGCCGCCGAGGGGCCGGAGCGCGCCGAACCAGGCGAAGAAATTGCCGAGCGGGTTGCTGTCGCGTCCATAGGCAAGCGCGGCATCGACGGCGGCGACGGTATCGAGTTGGACGCCGAGTTCCTTCGGGCTGATCGACCAGCTATGATCGCCCCCGGCTGTCTGCACCGGGACCGGGGCGGTGGCCCATTCCGCCGTCTGCTGATCGAGTTTCGCGATCGCGTCCTCGCGCGAGAGGCCGCCGACCGCGACCCCGGCGACGTTGACCCCGCGATAGACACGGCCGGCGTAGCGCCCGGTGTACTGGATCGAGAGGACGAGCAGCAGGAGCAGCAACGCACCGACACCCGCGAGGGCGAGGAGCGTCAGGCGGCGTTGTTGGGCGGCATTGAATCGTTTGCTGGCGGCGATACGCGAGGCGATCAGTTGTTCATGCAACCGATCCGGGGCGGTCTGCTCCATCCGGACTCCGACCTACTCTGAGGCTGGGGCGCAGTAAAACGGCCCCACCAAGTTGACGACCAGGATCAAGTTTGCCCTCTGGCGGGAGAGGCACCGGAATAATAGCGCATTTGTTTCCATATAACACGCGATAATACGGGCATTGTGGCGCTGGTATTGGACTTTTGGCGGGTGGCGGGTGGCGGGGGGCTGGATCGCCCAGGGGCACCCGGCCTCGCGGGCCTACGGCCACGAATCCCCGAGACTGTGCTCGGGACAAGCCCCTGACCCGATAGGGGACCACGGCCTCCCGGCGGAGGCTAGGAGGGGACGGTAGGCAATGCCGATAAGTTAGACGCCGCGCTATGAACAATCTCAGCCCGCGTAGGCGGGTTTATCCTGCGAGGGTAGCAGGGCTTTGTGGTCCGCAGGCCCATGAGTCCGGGTGCCCCCTGGGCGATTTAGCCGCCAGCCCACCACCCACGCACCATCCCCACGCACCATCCCCACGCACCATCCCCACGCCTCGGATCTGCGCTCCTGGCAGTACGCTACCGTCGCGGTTCGCCGCGAACAACGAACCGAATACGGGTCGCCTGCCCCGCAATGCAGGTGTGGGGGAGGTAGTCAAATTGGCTGTCTTCTTCGCGTTTTTCGTTCTAGGGTTCGCCTAGCGTTACAGATCGCGGCGGCGGAACGAGAGGACGGCGAAGCCGAGCAGGACCGCGATGTAGGCGATGGCGTAGACGATCATCGCGTTGCTCGGCGGGCTGGCGACGGCGATCGGGATCGGGCTGTCGAAGCGGAGTTGGCTGTTCGGCTGGAGGAGGCTGCTGGCGAGCCGCCAGATCGAATCGCTCGGCAGGATGAGGCTGGTGACGACGCCGGTGGTGACCAGCGAGTTGATGTTGAGGACGCCGCCGAGCGTTTCGAGCAACCCGCCCAGCAGGGCACCGCCGTAGAGCATGAAGACGACGACGCCGTTCGCCATCGTCTGGAAGAGGGTGCTGCCGAGGACGGTCAGCGCCAGCAGGACCAGCGAGACGAGGATCACCAGGGCGGTTCCGGCGACGAAGTTGGCGGGGGTGTAGTTGGCGACGACCCGCGCGGTTAGTAGCACCCCGGCGGACATGAGGGCAACATAGGCAACGATCATCCCGGCGAAGCCGAGGAACTTGCCGACGACCAGTTGCCAGCGGGCGATCGGCTTGGGTACGATCGCCTGGAAGGTGCCGCTCTCGATCTCCCCGGCGATCGTGCCGACCGACGCGAAGATCGTCATCACCCCGGCGAGGAAGTTAACGGTGTAGAAGCCGAGCCCGACCATGATCGTGGCGACCAGCTCGAAGGTGAGGAGCTGCCCGGTCTGGCCGCCCGGTCGCCCGCCGCGCCCGACCCGCTGCGCCTCGATCCGCAGGAATTCCGATTTTACCTGTGCGAAGCCGAAATAATAGATCAGGACGAAGATCAGGCTGAGGGCCAGGACGCCCCAGATCATCCGGCGGCGTAGCGCCTCGCGGAAGGTGAGGCGCGCGATCGTCAACGCTTTCATGGTTGCTCCGTGTCGGTGAGGGGCGATGGGCGACGGTGGGCAGCGGCGTTCCAGAGAACAGAACGCATAGGTGCCTCGAAAGTATACCAATGGGGGGAGAGGGCGGTGGGATGGCCCTCACTCACTCGCATCAGGCTAGCCCAGAGGTGCGCTTCGGGGGGATGCCTTCCCCGCTACCTGGGCCAGGTCACCCAGAGCGCGGCGAAGTGAACCGCGCGGCGAGCAGGGCTCCCCTTGGCGCAGCCTCTGCACCAGCAGGGCCATCAGTCGATTAATCGTGTCTTACCGGCACGGATAGCAGTGGTGCAGATCAATTGGAGGCGGAAATGGGTCGCGCGGCAGGCGGCAGGGCACGGCTCGGTTGCCTCTGCCGTGCCGTTGGCCTCGCCACGTATAGGCAAAAAAATGCCCTCGACGTGTTGCACACCGTAAGGGCTCGCGTCGTCGAGCGACGCTGGGGCTGTCCGTGGGACATCGTGGACGCGACTATTGACTGACGCGCCGTGTGGCCCGCCGCTGGTGTACTATAGAGCTGTGGGACGATACGGCTAGGGAAGACTAATGGAACCGCGACAGGTGGCGAGTGTGCGCGGGGCGAGCAATCCAGCCGGGCCGCTCCGTGCGCTCCCAGCCGGGCCGCGACCTGCACACCGGCCCGTTTTGCCCGGTCGACAGACCAGCTTTGTCGGTCGTACCTCGGATTTAGCGGAACTCACCGAGCTTCTCACCGTCCCTGACTGCCGCCTGGTAACGATCATCGGACCAGGAGGGATCGGCAAGACCCGCCTTGCGGTCGAAGCCGCGACCGCCGTTCGGGAACGCTTCGCGGACGGGGTGGCGTTCGCCCCGCTCCAGGCGGTGTCGGACGCGGGAAGCCTGCCCACCGCCCTCGCTGCGGCGCTCGGCTACGCGCTGTCCGGCCGCGAGGACGCGCGTGAGCAGGTGGCGCGCTACCTCCGCCCGGCGCACCTGCTGCTTGTCCTCGACAATTTGGAACACCTCCTCACCGAAGCAGTCTGGCTCGGCGACTTGCTTGCCACCGCGCCGGGCCTGCGCCTGCTCGTCACCTCGCGTCAGGCGCTCAACCTCCAAGAGGAATGGCGCTATCCCCTCGCCGG
>DATCMP010000432.1:0-2494 GCA_036563365.1 Thermomicrobiales bacterium | reverse complement strand
ACCGTTGTGGCATCGGTTCGTGACGGGCGGCCGCTATCGTAAGCACCATAGACGGTGCGACGCTGCACCGCATCGGGAAAGCCCACAAGGAGCACCAGACATGTTCGATCATCAGCAATACCCCGCCCGTCGCCTGTTCCGTTCGCGCACCGACCGCCACCTGACCGGCCTGTCCGGCGGGCTCGCGCACCACCTGAACGTCGACCCCACGCTCGTGCGGATCGGCTGGGTCGTGGCCACCGCCCTGACCTTCCCGGTCGCCCCGCTCGCCTACGTCGTCGCGGCGCTGATCGTCCCGAGCGAGCCGGGCGAGCGCGCTCGCCCGGTCGCCGGCGACACCTTCGCCATCTAGGCGCGCACCATCCCCATCCCAGCCGATCGTCCCTTGGGTATACCCGCCACGCCCCTAGCGTGCGCGGTGGCGGTGGGGTGGGGGTGAAGGCACCGGTCGCTGTCGAGCGGCCCGCATCACCCTCACCCGGCGACGTTGATCTGCCGCTCGCCGATGTTCACCTGCACCGCGGGCTGCTGGATCTTCCGCACCTGCGCCAGCTCCCGGATCGCGCGCAGGTAACGCCGCTCGGCCTGCTCGATGCGCCGACAATGCCAGGTGTCCTCCTCGAAGGTCAGCTCGCCCAGCGCCTGTAGGTACTTCGCCTCAACATAATGGAGGTTGAGCCAGTTCGTCGCGATCCGCTCGGTGAGGGCTGTTTCGAGCGGCATGGGCTCCTCTCCCGCCCAGGCCCGCCGCAACGTGGCCACCTCGCGGGCGACGGCCTCCCCGACCACATCGTTAGCGCCGGAGATCTTGCCGATCAGCTTCAACCGCACCTGGCGCGCGATATTGCCGAACTCCTTCCACAGCTCGGGGGCAGCCTCACACTCCCCACGCAAGGCGTCTATTGCCCTCCGGTCGCCGGTGTCGGCCCGGCGTAGCAGGGCGTTGATCGTGTCCGTCTGCTCAACGAGTGCCGTGCTCACGTCGCCGCCTCCGTACGCCGCGCTTGGGCCGGTGATAGCCCGCCGCCGTCAGGGTGATCGTCGTCAATACCTGCGCCTGCCGGTCGAGCGTCGCCACCAGCTCGCGGAGTTGGCGATCGACCTCGCGCTCACGCTCACGGGCCGCCCTGGCCGCCGCCTGCGCCGCGCGTCGTGCCTCGCGCCGGGTGGCATCCTCGCGGGCGGCCAGTTCGCCGACCAGCCCCCGGCCGACGTACTCGCGGACGATCCTGCCGTTCACGCGATAGGAGCGCGTGTAATAGCGCGTGCCGTGCTGCCGCGTCTCCCAGGACATCCCGCCTCCGTTGTGTAACACCGCTGACGCGTGCCCCACTTCACCTAATTACCATAGTATCAAAGCTATGATAATTAGTCAAAAGGGGCTCCTTATTCGGACGACCGAATCGACCTTATCCGTGGCAGCGGGATAAGCATCGAAAAGCCCCCATACCGGAAGGGGTATGGGGGCATGACGACCGCATCTCGGGGGACCGGGGGCCGGGGCTACCCCCGGCCCTGATAGCGATACCGATTCGCTCAGCTTTGGTCTTGGCCGCCGCCGAGCTGGGCCTGCTGGCCGCCGCCGATCGCGATCCGCCGCGGCTTGGCGCTCTCCGCCTTCGGCAGGGTCAGGCTGAGGACGCCGTTCGTGAACTGCGCCGTGACGCGCTCGGCATCGACCGGATAGGGCAGGCTGAGCGCACGGGTGAACTCGCCCGCGCCGAACTCATTGACGTGCCAGCGCTGGCCCTCCTGGCGCGCGTCGTGCCGCTTCGCCCCGACCGTCAGGACGCCGCGATCGATCGCGACGTTGACGTCCTCCTCGCTGATGCCGGGCAGGAGCGCCTCGACGTGCAACGCGTCGTCCATCTCGTAGACATTGAGCGGCATCTGCGCGAGCGTGGGCGTATGCAGGCCGAGCCCGTATTCCGGGCGGAGCGCATGCGTATCGAAGAGCTGATCCATCGCGTCGCGTAGGCTGAGCATCGACTCGAAGGGGGTCCGTACTCGAGGAGCCATACCAACACCTCCTGCTGACCGTTGCTGATCGTTCCCAATCAACCGCGCCCACCCGGTGGTGGCCCATAGGTGAGACTGCAATATATATACATCTTTAGTCGAATCGTGTCAAGTAACTTGCGAGGGATTTGCAGGGCAACGGGCGACTCGGATCAGGCGGGCGCGAGATCCACCCGCACCGAGACGATCGAGCCGTCGCTGTTCGGCGTGTACTCCACGTAGGTGACCCGGTACCGCGCGCCCTGATAGAGCAGATGCTCATACAGCCGCGGGACGATCGTCATGCGACTCGTCGAGAACAGCACATCCCCGGTGGCGACGTCGAAGAAGCCGATCAGGAGTTGCATCCCACCCCCCTACCGCGGTTGACCATTCCCCCGCGGGCGCACTCGCCCCCATACGCTCGCCACCGCTCGTACCGCCGTTCGGTATGCGGGATCACCGCATCAGCCTGCCCCTACCCACACCTCGCCGG
>DATCMP010000427.1:0-16518 GCA_036563365.1 Thermomicrobiales bacterium | reverse complement strand
CCCCACGATGTATCCTTGCAATAACAGAGGGCAGCCAATAGGGGCATGATAGCGCCACAGGTCGGCCCGGAATTCAGGGGCGTGCTGATGGTGGCGGAACGCCGGGAGGCTTCCCCGGGTTGTCCGGCCGCCCCGGATTGTCCGGCCGCCCCGGGTTGTCCGGCCGCCCCGGGCTATCCGGCGGTTGCCCCGGGCTATCCGGCGGTTTCCCCGGATTATCCGGCGGCCCTGGCGTCGGGACCACAGGCGCGGTCGGCCGGGGAGCAATACTGGGCACTGGGGTAGGCTCTTCCGGCGGTGACGGCGGCGCTATCGGCGGCGCTGATGGTGGGGCTGTCGGCGGGGCTGGTGGTGCCTGCGAAGGTGGCGGCGCGGTTGGCACCGGCGTAGGGACAAGCGTAGGTGTGGCGGTCGGCGTTACTGGCGGCACTATCGGCGCGGTCGGCCCAAGCTGCGGTTCTGACGACGGCGGGGAAGACACCGCCGTGGCCGGGGTCGGCGACACTTCGGATCGAGTAGGTACGGGAACAGCTGTCGGGACTGACGAAGGTGGCGAGGGTAGCGCCACCCCCGGGGTAGCCGTCGGCGGCGCGGGCGACACCGCGGCCTGCGTCGGTGACGGCCCAGGCCCTGGCGTGGGCGGCGGCACCGCCGCTGTCGGGGTACTGGTCGCGGTCGGCATGGTCGTGGTTGCGCTTGGTGCTGGAGACGGAGACACCCAGGTTGGCGGAACCTCCACCGCCGTGGAAGGGGTTGGCAGAGGGTTCGGCGAGGAGGTCGGCGCGCGCGAGGGGAGGGTCGTCGTCGGCCCCACGATTATCGGTGCGGAGGTTGTGGTCGCTGGGGCGTTCGCGGGGGCCACAGTTCCCTGCGTCGGGGGGAGCCAAGCGGGTGAGGTCGGAGGGGAAGCGACCGTCCCGCGCGGCGTGACGACGATCACGCGAGTGGCGGTGCCGAGCGCTGCGGTCGGTACGCCACAGTCTGCTCCGCCGAGGGGAGCGACGCAAGCGAGGGTCGGGATCGGGCCGGCGACTGCCCCGCCCGTCCCGAGGGCCGCCGCGACGATCGGCGCGGTGGTCGGCATGCGACTACCCTCCGGGCCGGGCTCGATCGTGACATACAGGGCGCGGTAGGGGGCGAGATCGATCGCCACGGTCGTGGTGCCCGCCCCGTTCGCTAGGCGGAAGGTCCGGGCGCTCTCCAGCCGCTCCGCGCGCAACAACCAGAGTTGGTAGACCTGATCAGGAGCAAGCGCGGGTATGTGCTGGAAGGTCAATCGCAGCAGCCGCTCGCCGCCCAGATAGGTCGCCTGCCCGGCGTTACCGCCACCCGCATCAAGCGCGAAGATTATCGGCGATGGGGTGAGGGTTTGCGCCTCCCGATTTGGGTCATACGTCCGGACGAGTAGTCCCACGCCGAGGAGCAGCACAAGCGCCGCAGCGACCGCGAACGGGACAACGCGCGGGGCGCGCCGTACCGCCGATAAGTGGCGCAGCAATGGCGCGTTGTCGGTCGACGGCCTGTCGCCATCCAAATGCCGTGTGCGCGCGTCACGCTCTGCCACAGCGGTGGCGAGGAGGCGCGAGCGTAGCGCTGGTGCGGGCGGCACATCTGGGCTCGCGAAGGCGATGGGCAAGTCCGTCGCGGTCGCCAGACAGGCCGCAACCTCGGTCCGGCAAATCGCGCAAGCGGCGATGTGCGCCGCGAACAGGTCGTGCTCCTCGCGACTCAGCGTGCCGAGCGCAAAGGCGGCGGGATACCCTTCCTCCTCGAATCGGCAGCGAGCTGTGGTGTCCGCGATCATAATCTCTCCAGCGCCGACTCGTCGATCTCCGTCTGCACGGTCGGAGGGGCCTGCGAACTCCGTGCCAGGAGGACGGCTGGCAGCGCGCGGATCATCTGGAGCGCGGTCCGCAAGCGCGATTTCACGGTGCCGAGCGGTACATCCATCATTGCAGCGATCTCGTGCTGCTTATATCCATCGAAATAGGCCAATTCCAGGATACGCCGCTGCGACTCGGGGAGATCGGCCAGCCAGCGCTCGAGCTCGTCGCGCCACACTACGCTCTCGACGTCATCCTGCTGGACATGGTCCAGCAGCACGGCGTCGAATAGCTCGATCGGGACCTCATCACGCCTGCTGTGCAAGCTCGCGCGCAGGCGATCGATCGCCCGGTGGTGGGTGATCGACAGGATCCAGCGCTCGGCACTCCCACGACCCGGCTCGAAACTCCCGGCTCGACGCCAGATACTCAGAAAAGCCTCTTGCACGACCTCTTCGGCCGCGCCGCGTTCACCGAGCACGCGGAGAGCTAACCTGTGGGCGGGCCGACTGTAGCGATCGTACAACGCGCCGAGGGCCGATTCGTCATACCGGGCGATACCCCGCAACACATCCTCGTCGGTGGCTGCGTCCCAGTTAAGCACCGTCATTCCCCAATCGCGATTATGCCCGAATCGGTGGGGTGCTCAGGTAATGGCTAGCGGACCAGAAGGCTCAGTAGCGAGGGTACGAATACGCCCGTATGGACACGAGAGTAGGGTCGATCCCCCGATGCAGTTTGGCACGCAGTGCGTTCCTGTTCCAAGAAGTATCCTATGCAGAGACCATGCCAGCGTCAGGAGCAAGGGTCGCACCGGTCATCTCGGCAGACTATACCCCGATGTTCGATGCGTGACATATAGCGAATCGGATACCGGAACGCGCACGGCGGGTCAAGGATGCGAGCGAGCGGGCAAGGGATACCCACATATAGACCGGAGGCTGGTAGCTTCAGGCGTCAAAATCACGACCTCTGGGCGTGAGGCACCAGATGGAGGCAAACCAGACCCCAGGATCTCGACCGTAATTCGGATAGGAGCACGCGATGAACATCAACCCCGACAACCTCGTCGTCAAGAACAATGAAGCAGAACACCGATACGAAATTGCGATCGAAGGCCAGCTCGCCGTCCTCACTTATCGGCTCGTGGGCGCACGGATCACCCTGATCCATACCGGCGTACCCGCGGCGTTGGAAGGGCATGGCATCGCCGGAAAACTAGCACAGTACGCGCTGGACGATGCACGGGCGCGAGAGCTAGCGGTGATTCCGCGCTGCCCCTTTGTCGTCCGCTATATCCAGCGACACAGAGGCTATGCCGATCTGGTCATCCCGCAGGAGCGCGCACAGTATCTCGCTCCCCAAGCTGAACGCTAGAGACGCCAGGCCGAAATTGAGCGCCACGAGGGCGAGGAGATGCCGACGATCGCCAACTGTCGACTTTCGCTCGGGTATGAAACGCGGTATCCTCACCTGGCCTTGCCGTGAGTACGACAAAGGCCAAGTGAGGGGAAAGAAGATGTTCGCACGCATCCTGGTCGCCGTTGATGCGGATGAGATCGCCGGTCCGGTGCTGGAAACAGCGGCGGGGCTGGCGAAGCCACTCGGCGCGAAGCTCGCGCTCTTGCACGTCGTGGATGTCGCTGGCGCGATCGCGCCGCTCGCTGCGTCCTCGGAGCCCGGTGGCCTGGGTGTGCCAGCGATCGTCGGCGCGGCGAACATGCAAGTGACCGAGCAGATCATCGAAGATCGGCAGCAGGCCAGCGAAACATTCTTGCAGAAGCTCGCCGGGCAACTCCCCGCGGGTGTCGCCGCCGAGGTGTTGATGCGCGAAGGCGCACCCGCTGAGGCGATTGTCGCTGTCGCCGGAGAGTGGCAAGCCAACCTGATCATCCTCGGCACGCATGGCCGCAGCGGCCTCGAACGGCTGGTAGTCGGCAGCACGGCGGAAGCGGTGATCCGCGCCGCGCGCTGCCCGGTCCTCTCGGTACGCACCGGCGTTAATCCAGCCTGACGCTGCGCTGACCGAACAGAATCGCCCCGCGCGGCAAGCGATGCGCGCGCCCTGGATCGCATACCAAGGGCGCGCGCATCACGTCACGACGAGAGCGGCAGTAACGCGCCAAGACTCAATCAGCGGGCTCCATATGCAAACGCTCGGTGTTCGCGCCCACGGGCTGTTCGCGCAGCTTCTCCAGCACCGGATCGCGCAGGAACAGGGCGAGGCCGATCCCGACTGCCGCCATGATCGCCATCGCGAGGAACGCCGAATTGAAGGCCGCCGACAAGAAGTTGATCGGGGTGTTGCCGCCGGTCACGCCGCTCCCCTCGGGCGCGCCTTGCCAACGCAGACTGACGACCAGCACGGTAGTCAACAGCGCGGTACTCGCCGCACCGAAGATGCGGAACAGCACATTCGTGAGGGCGGTCGCGCGCGTCATCTCCTCGCGGGCCACGGTGTTGTACGCGGCAGTCTGGACCGGCATCATGCACAGTCCCATCGCCAGCCCGCGGAGCGAGGCGAGCGCCCCGATCAGGACGAGGTTGGCGCCGGGGGCGAGGCGACTCAACCAGCCGGTGGTCAGCATCAGGACGGCTAGCCCGCTGATCGCGAGCGGGCGCGGCCCGACGCGGTTATAGATCCGCCCGCTGATATTCATCGTGATGAAGCTGGCGATCCCACTCGGGAAGAGGACCAGGCCGGTGGCCGCGGCACCGAGTTGATGGACCTGTTGCAGCATCAGCGGCAGGATATATTGCATCCCGAAGAGCGAAAACTGCGTGACGAAGTTGATCACCATCGCCAGGGCGAAGATCGGATTACCGAAAAGGCGCAGTTGGAGTAGTGGCTGACGCTGCGGCAACTCCACGAAGATGAAGGCGATCAGCGCGATCACGCCAACTGCGGCGAGTACGAGCACCAGCGGCGAGGTCCAGCCCTGATCTTCCCCCGCGCTCAGCGCCAGCAGGATCGAGGGGAAGGCGAAGAGCGCCAGGAGGAAACCGCGCCCATCGAGCCGTGCCTCCGGCCGCCGCGCACCCTGTTTCAGGAGCCAGATTGCCAGCCCGAGATTCAGCAAGCCAATCGGCAGGTTGATCAGGAAGATCCAGCGCCAGCTGGCGTATTGCACGAGGTAGCCACCGAGGGTCGGCCCCATGATCGGGGCCAGCAACATCGGCAGACCGAGCAGGCCCATGAAGCGACCGCGCTCCAACGGCGTGATCATCGAGAAGACGATCGCCATCCCGAGCGGCTGGAGCATCCCGCCGCCGAGCCCCTGCAACGCTCGGAAGACGACGAGGCTCGGCAGGTTCCAGGCCAGGCCGCAGAGGGCCGAGCCGGCGGTGAAGCAGATCAGGGTGATGATGTAGAGCCGTTTCATCCCGACGCGATCGGCCAAAAAACCACTGAGCGGGATGACAACCGCGAGCGCCAGCAGATAGATCGTCAGGACCAGTTGCCCGCTCCGCAGATCGGTGTTGAAGTCGCGCAGCAGGCTCGGCAAGGCGATGTTGACGATCGTGCTGTCAAGGATCGACATGAATGAGCCGATCGTCGTGACACTCAGCGCCAGCCAGCGCCGATCGATTTGTGCTATACGCTCGGACAACGAAGCCGTCGCCATAACCCTCCCCCTCCATGAGCGGCCAAGCGGTGGGCCGCCCCCCTAACCCCCTCACCCTGCGCGTTCCCCACGCCCTAGCAGCCCTGCGAACACGGCAGAGGTTATCCGTCGCGCGCCGCGGGCTCCTCAACGCGCCGCTCGGCAGCTACCACCAGGGCGGAATCGAGATCGTCCAGTGCGCTGAGCAGTCGCGCGCGGGCGTCCGCGGACAACGGTGCCAGGACCTCCCCCAACCGCGTAGCAATCGCCGCCTGATAGCGCGCCAGCAGCGCATCGCCAGCGGCGGTGAGGCTCACCCGCACCTGCCGGCGACTGAGCGGATCGGGCTGGCGTTGCACGAGGCCGCGCTCAACCAGGCCGTCGAGACGACTCGTCATCGTCGGCACCGTCACCTGGATCTGCCGGGCGAGATGGGTCGTCAGCGTCACCCCCTGGGCGGCGATCGCCTTGAGGCAGCGGAACTGCGGCAGGGTCAGCGCGACATCATCGCCGAAGTCGTCGAGCGCCCGGCGAATCGTCTGGATGTAGCGCGGAATCGTCGTTTCCAGCGCGATCAGCAATGCGCTATCGAGGTCGGCATTCGCGTCCAACACCCTCTCGGGCAGCACCCCTCGCCCCATCGCCCCCTCCGAAGTCTTCTCGCTAAGCAAACATTTAGCTTTACGAATAGTAAGCCGGGTAAATATTCTATGCAACCCTGCGCGAGCGGGGCACAGCCGCTCGTCGCCATTGCTAGGCTGCCGAACCCTCCCTAGCGATTCTACGCCGACCTCCTGACGCTGCGTCGCAGAACGATTGGCTTGGTCGCAAAAAGCAGAATGTGCGCCATTAGCCGGTACACGATCACCGCAAACAGCGAACACCCAGCCGGGGCAGCCCCCACCCCGGTGGCACCTTCTTGGCAAGCAATATGCGCTGTTCTCTCGGTAAGCGGCGGCGCAAGAGACCGTCGCACCGATGCAGCGACGTCGCGCATGGCGTCACCAGGAGGAGTTAATCACCATGACCATCGGGAAGCAAAAGACTGTCGATATTCTGGACAGCGCGAACGATAGCAAACGTCAAGAGATCGTCGAGATGCTTAAGCACGCCTACTGGATGGAGATCGAGACGGTGATGAGCTACATCACCAACTCGACGAACCCGGATGGCGTGCGGGCGCGCGAGATTACCGAATCGTTGGCGGAAGATATTCAGGAAGAGTTGGGACACGCGAAGCTTTTCGCGCAGCGAATCAAAGATCTCTACGGGATTGTGCCGGGATCGCTCGATTTCAAAGCCTCCCAGGTGAAATTGCAGCCCCCGACGAAGCAGACCGATATCGTCCATGTGATCAAGGGTGTGATTGACGCCGAGAGCGGGGCGATCACCTATTACAATCAGATCATCGAATCCTGCGACGGCGTCGACTGGGTCACGCAAGATATGGTCATCGACATCCTGCGCGATGAGCAGAGCCACCGTCGCCTCTTTGAAGGTTTCCTGCGCGAGTTCGAGTCCGAGGGGGCACCGCGCTAAGATTGCCGAAGCAATCGTTAGTAACACAAACGATCGAGGGGTGGGTATATGCCCACCCCTCTTCTTCGCCCATTATTTCGCCCATTATTTCGCCCATTATATTGATAGGTGCCTGACGCACGGGAGGACAGGGGAAGCAATTCACGAGGAGCCTGTCACAAAGATCCGACTACCGGTGTTTTAAGGTCAGGAGGTCGGGAGCGCCGACCACGGGCAGGGATACAGGAGCAGCGGAGAGCGTGGGCAGCGATTCACTCGCGCACAATCTCGCCAATGGTGAAGCGGGGACGCTGGCCGCTGACGGACGAAGAGGGACACGCTTTGAAACCCTTTTCCTCCGGCATTACGGTCGTGTCTTCGGGATCCTGCGGCGGCTGCTCAGGTCGGACGAAGCGGCCGAGGACGCAGCACAGGAAGTCTTCCTGCGGCTGTATCGTCAGGAAGCTCCGCCCAACGATGAGGTCGGGCTAAATCGCTGGTTGGCCCGCGTCGCCACGAATCTGGCGTTGAATATGCTGCGCTCCGATCGTCGGCAACGCACGCATCTTCAGCACAATGCGGTCCTCGATCTGGCGGAAGAGCCGGTACGCGATGATCGCCAGGATCCGGTGCGCGTGGTCATCGCGCATGAGGAAACAGCCCAGGTACGCGCCGCGCTGGACCAGTTGAGTGAGCGGGCGCGAACGCTGCTGGTCCTCCGCAATAGCGGCCTCACCTATGCCGAGATCGCCGACGCCCTCGGGGTTGCACCCGGCTCGATCGGGACGCTGCTCGCCCGTGCCGAGCGCGATTTTCGCAAGCGGTACGAAGTGGCGCATCGCCCAGAAGGCGAGTCGTAGACGAACAGCAACGGGTGACGCGCCGGTAGCGACAGCGGCGACGACGTTACGGCACCCAGCAACGTTCACCGTTGCCTGTAGATGTTGGAGGACGGAGCAATCATGCGGTGTTTTGACGAGGGTCTGCTGAGGGCATACCTCGATGGTGAAGTGGGTGGGGACGAACGCGAAACGTTCCTGGCGCACCTCGCCGCGTGTCCCGCTTGCGCCCGTCAGCTCGATCAGGTCGAGTCGAACGCCAAGACGACCGCGACACTCCTGGGCCGGTGGTTGCCAGAGCCGATCGCCGAATCCACCAGCGCTGCCATCCCCGAGGAGCGTCGGGCAAGCCTCGCGCTCGCCCGTTTCCAGGTTGCCGTGCGTGAAGATGTGCGCGGTGTCGAGACCGCGCCACGAGGACCATTCGTCGTATTGAAGGAGCAGATGATCCAGATGTTTGCACGACTCACCGCCCCCCGCCTGCGGCCGACGTTGGCCGCCGTTTCCCTCGTCGCTATTCTCGCTATGGTGCTGGCATTCAGCCCGCTCAGTTCGCTGGCCGACCAACTCTCCAAAACGTTCCGTGTGCAGCAGTTCGCCGCCGTCACGGTGCGCGTGCCGGGAATGACCTCACTGCCGCAGCCGCAGCAGATCACTCCCGAGCAGCAGCAGATGGGCATGCAGATGTTGGCCGCGCTCGGCACACCGACCACGAACGCCACCAAGGACACCGTCGCTGAAGTTGCCGATACCGCCGCCGCGAAGTCGTTCCTGGCGCAGTACGGCGCAACTCTTCAAGTACCCGGCAAGCTGCCCGCCGCTTACAGCGGCACGACCGCACGCTACGGCACGGCGCAGCCGACCTCGTCGAGCTATCTCCTGAACGTAGCGACCGCGCAGCAGTATCTCGCGCTGGCAAACTCGCCGGAATTGAATAGCCTGCCGTGGCCCACCGGTGTCACGCAGATGACCTTCGGGCTGGACACCCCTGCCGCCGTCGCGACGTACTATGGCGACGGGCAAACGAATGGCCTCGGCATCGTCCAGATGGCGAATCTGGCGGGCGCTGGCCCGGGCGCTGGTCCCGCGCTGAAGCTGCCCGATGAGCTCGACGTCAACGCATTCCGCGCCGCCCTCCTCGCGCTGCCCGGCCTGCCGCAGGATACGGTCGCCCAGTTGCAGAACGTCAAGGATTGGGACCGCACCCTGATTATCCCCGTCCCCGAGGATGCGACGACCAAGAACGTGACGATCAAGGGCAACGCGGGCTTGCTGATTCTGGATGGGCAGGGGCGTGGTTCGCTGCTGATCTGGCAGGATAACGGGATCATGTACGCCGTTGGTGGCACCGTCAGCGAGGCCGAGGTTCTCGACGTTGCCAACGGCCTGACGACCGCACCCTAACATTCCCTTCCCCTTCCCTTTCCTCCCTTTTCTCGCGGGGCGGGCGATTCAACCGCCCGCCTCGCACTTTGCCCACGAAATGACGAGAGGACCAGGATCGGAGGGCGGCATGGCGCACACGGTAGCCCACGACCGGCCAATTCCACAAATCCCCACCCTGCTCCATACCATGCGTACTATCCCTTACACTTGGGGCAGCACGCCCGATGAGCGTCAGGCGTCCTTTCCCGCCGACGGCCAGCTGCCAAACCCGGATGAGCGGCTTTCCCGTGCGCTCGATGTGGCCGCGCCCGCGCCGCTGATTTTCCGTTGGCTCTGCCAACTACGCGCCGCGCCATATAGCTACGATTGGCTCGATAATCCCGGTCGGCAGAGTCCCCGCCGCCTGATACCCGGCCTCGATGGCCTGGCAGCCGGTCAGCGCGTGATGTTCATCTTTCGCCTCGCCGACTTCGCGCGCAACGAACACCTGACACTGACCCTACGCGGCAAAAGCGCGGCGATCTTCGGCGAGGCGGCGATCACCTATCGTGTCGTCGCCGTCACGCCCGGCTATAGCCGTATCGTCGTCAAGTTGGCGATCCGTTACCCCTTCTGGGGACGCCGGGCGATCCTCCGCTGGCTCTTCGCCGTGGGCGACCTGATCATGATGCGGAAGCAACTCACCACACTCGGCAAATTGGCCGAAGCGATGGCACATCGAGCAGGACTGTAGGGATCGGCCAGTGACCGCGTTCCACTATGGGGCTCGGGATTCAACCGCCAACCAACCTCACCTCCAAGGCCCACACTCGCCACCATCGGCAATTGACAAAGCGTTGCCCGCGCACTACCGTGAGGGGCGTGCGCGATCTGCACGCTATCGGCACGACGCGCGATCAGCGGAGGTGAGCTACGTTGACTGTGACTGAACACGGGCGAACGCTGATCAACTGCCGTGTAGTCACGCCGCAGGGGATCGTAGATGACGCGGCAATCGGGATCGCCGCTGGACGAATCGTCAGCCTCGGTGCGCGCACCGGCCAGGAACGCGATCCAATCGATGATCTCGGCGACCTCACCCTACTCCCGGGCTTCATCGATCTGCATATCCACGGCGCGGGCGGGGCCGACGCGCACGCGGGAGAGATCGCCGCGCTCGCCGCTTTCCTGCCGCGCTGCGGCGTCACCGCTTTTCTGCCCACCCTCGCCGCCGATGCGGAAGAGCGCACCTTCGCCGCGCTCCGCGCCATAGCCGCCGCGATGCGGGACCAGGGATCGCACAGCAGGGCAATCGTCCTCGGCGCGCATCTCGAAGGGCCATTCCTCAATCCGGCGCGGGCCGGGGCGATCCCGCCCGAGCACATGCACCCCGCCGAACCGGCACGACTCACGCGTCTACTCGGTGCCGCTCCGGGTGTGGTACGACTGATGACGCTCGCGCCCGACGCCCCCGGTGCGCTCGACCTTATCCCTCGGCTCGTGGCGGCGGGGGTTGTGGTGAGTCTCGGGCATACAGCAGCCGACTACGATCTCTTCCGGCGCGCGATCGACGCCGGCGCGCGGCATACAACGCATCTCTTCAACGCGATGACCGGGATCGCCCACCGTGCCCCCGGCGCGGCAGGGGCGGCCCTGACCGACGACCGGATCACCGTCGAACTGATCGCCGATGGCGAACACGTCCACCCCGCGATCCTCGCGCTCGTCCTGCGCGCGAAAGGGATCGCGGGGGTCGCGCTCGTCAGCGACGCGGTCGGTCCGGCGGGTTTACCGCCCGGCGACTACGAATGGCTCGAACGGCAGGTCCACTCGGATGGCACGACGGTGCGCCTCCCCGATGGCACCCTGGCGGGCAGCCTTGGCACGATGGATCGCGCGCTGCGAACGATGCTCGCACCGCTCCCACACGGTGCAGGGAGCGATCTGGTGGACGTAGCGCAAACCCTTGCCACCGTCCCCGCGCGCGTCCTCGGCCTCGCCACTAAAGGCACACTCGCCCCCGGTTACGACGCAGACATCGTCGCGATCGACGGGGGCGGAGAGGTACGGCGGACCTATATTGGTGGTGAGCTTGTTTACAGAGGATGAAAGATCCAGTGATGAGGTTGTGCTCCATTTCATTGCGGTACGTGAGCAGGACGGTCCATACGTCATTGGAAAAATAGTGGTCGATATGCGCCCAAAGCAAGCGCCACGGCGGAAAGTAAGCCCCGCCAAAAAGCCTCGGCACTAAACGCTAGGTCCCGGCTATCCCGGCTATCCTATTCAGTACAGCAGCGCGGGGTCCAACTTCTCACGCCAGAGCGCTTCGAGGAGCGCGAGTTCGTCGCGGATCTCGGCGGCGGTCATCTCGGAGGCCGGGGTGAACGTTTCGAGGACGTCCAGCGAGAAGGCATCGATCCCAAATCGGCGAATATCCGCATCCACGCGCGGATGAAAGATGCCCGGCATCTTGGTTGATTGGGCAAACGCCAACTTGCCACGGAGGCTGCCGAGATTCACCACGGAGCCCAGGAGTGCCTTGTTATTCTGATTATTGACGAGGCGATAGACGCCCGCTTCCGGGTGCGAGTTTTTGTAATTTGCCTGCAATTCTTTACGGCGCGATGCGTCGCTCATGGCGTTGCTCCCCGGTAACCGGCACGAATCAAGAAGCTGCAAATCCATGCACTAGAAGATGCTTCGTCAGGTCGGGCATGTATTGACAGGACTCAGTCGTCCCCCGGAGCCAGGGCTTCGGTCAGGGCCGGTGCGGTTTCACGCTTGAGGCCGAACATGAACAGGACCCATGCGAAGAGAAGACCGTAGAGGACGGCATCGACCAGGAAGATCGCGCTCAGGCTAGCCCACTTCGAGAGCGCTCCGGTCACGAATGGTGCGGTCGCGCCGCCGATCTGGCCGAGCCCGGCCAGCGTGCCGAACGCTGCCATCTTCGCCCCGGCGGGCATATCCCGCCCGCCGATCGCATACGTCAACGTCAGCGCCCCGCCAGCGAACAGGCCGAGGAGCAGCCGCAGGAGCATCAACTGCGCCCAATGATTGACGAAGGCGATCGGCACGCAGAGGATGGCACCGGCCAGCAATGCGCCGAAAAGGAGCGGGCGCGGCTCGATCCGCGAGGAGAGCCGCCCGGTCCAGACCGCCGCGAAGCTCGCGGTCAGCGCCCCGAGGGTCATCACCACGCCGGTGATCGTGCCGATCCGCGCCGCTGGCGCATTAAGCGTCTCGATATAGAGTGGCAGGAGCGGCCCGAATGATTTATCGATGAACTGAATCGTGAACATCGCCACCGCTAACCCGATAAAGATCGGGAGATGGAGCATCTCCCGAAAGGTCAGGCGTGGTTTCGGGGCCTCCTTGGCGGTGGTCACCGGAGCGTTACCCTGCTCGCGATCTTCCCGGTAGGCGAGCGTGATGATCAGAAACGCGACCACACAGAGACCGGAGGCGAGAAAGAAGGACCCATGTAAGCCGAAGGCATCGACGATCACCCCACCGATGAACGGGGCGGCGATCCCGCTGGCGAGCTGCGTCGCCTGGATTAACCCGACGGACTCCCCGACTTGATGGCGCGGGGCGATCGTCGATGCCAGCGCGACCGACATCGCGGCGACCCCGCCGAAGACGCCGATCGCCAGCCGCAACGCCAGCAATTGATAGATATTCGTCACGAAAGCCATCAGCGCGATCAGGACGGCGAAGGCGCCGAGCGAGCGCTGGAGCATCACCTTCCGCCCGTGACGCTCGGCAAGGATCGACCAGAGCGGTGCCAGGAAGCCCGAGAGAAGCGGACTGATCCCGAAGAGCAGCCCCGACCAGAGGGCGGCGTCGCCCGGATCGGTGATCCCGAGTTGCTTGATGTAGAGCGGGAGGAAGGGCATCACGAAGGTGAAGCCGGTGAACGAGACGAAGACGCCGAACATCACGACGTAGAGGTTGCCACGCCAGGCTTCTTCCGGCGCGAGTTGCCAGAAAGCCCACCGCGGTCCCGCCGTTGATCCGCCTCGCGCCTGTTTGTCCATCGATCGCCTCCCTTGTGAGGGAGCCATTGTACACCACTTATCCACAGCGGGTAGCGAATGGTCAAGCTACGACTGCTTGTGGACAACGTCACGGGGAGGCGGTATACCGCCTCCCCGTGACGTATTATGTCATCAACCAGCGCTAATCGCTCAGGCGATCAGTCCGCGCAGAAACGCGATATTCTCCCGGTCCTCGGCGAGATCGTCGCCTTTCGGCGTTTCGAGGAGGAGCGGTCGACCACGCAACAGGGGATCGTTCATGATCAGCCGGAAGCCGGTTTCGCCGATATGCCCCTTCCCCAAGTGCTCGTGGCGATCGGTGTGGCTGCCGAGCGGCTTCTTCGCGTCGTTGAGGTGGAGGACACGCAGGCGGTCGCGACCAATCTCGCGATCGAACTCCTGCCACGTCGCGGCGTACCCTTCCTCGGTGCTGATATCGTAACCGGCTACGAAGACATGGCAGGTATCGAGGCACACCCCGACGCGATGGTGAAATTCCGGCGGGGTCAGTTCGAGCAAGCGCCCGAGATGCCGGAACCGGCCGCCGAGATAGGTCCCCTGTCCCGCAGTCGTCTCCAAGAGCACCATCGCGCGCTCGGACTCCGCCAGGGCGCGCGTCATCCCGGCCGCGACACGCGCCAGCCCCGTTTCCTCTCCCGAGCCCATGTGCGCGCCGGGGTGCGTGACGAGGTAGGGGATATCGAGCTGGTCGCAACGGCGTAATTCCTCGGTGAACGCAGCGATCGACTGCTCCCATTTCCCGTCGTCGGGCGAGGCGAGATTGATCAGGTAGGAATCGTGGACGACAACTGCCTCGCGGCCGATCGGCGACGCTTCGAGCGCGGTGGCGAACCGGGCGATATCGTCATCGACGAGCGGCTTGGCCTTCCACTGGTTCGCGCTCTTGGTGAAAATCTGGAGCGCGGTGCAGCCGACGCCGAGGCCGCGCGCGATCGCTTTATCGACACCACCGGCGATCGACATGTGGGCACCAAGCATCAGATCGTCGGTCATTACTCCTCCTCCAACTGCATAACTTCCGATTTGCTGAAAGCGATATACACAGCGCAGTCACCGCTCGCGGTCGCGACGGCGCTCGGGTGACCAAAACGTGGATTCGTCCTTAGCGCGTTACCACTGGCGGGTCAATAAGCTGAGTAGGCCGACCGCGCTGAAGTAAAGGATCGCAATCGCGCCGATCATCAAGGCACCGGCATGGGCGCGTCGTCCCCATAATCCGACGCGGCGCTTGAGGAGGCGCTGCCGCTCACCGGCCAGGACAGCAAGTTCGCGCCGCGACCAACGCAAGAGCCAATAGCCGACCCCTAAACCCAGGAGGCAGGCGAATAACCCTATCGGATTGATGATGGCGGTGTCCATCGGGCGACTACCCTATCCCTTCGTGCGATCGCGGCTACCGTGTGCGGTAGTATACCAGCGTGGTACGACAGACGGCATGAAAACGACCCGCGCACGGGCGGGTGGCGAGTGGCAAAGAGGCGGTAATGGGGATGACGAGAGAAGACGGCCAGGCGCTGATAGGACCGCGCAACCTTATCGCGGCGCTCGTCCCGCGCGACAATGAGGGGCAGCAGTTCGTCATCTACGCCGACGCCTGCTCCGGTGTCCCCGGTGCGCCGCACGAGGCGACCTTCGCCGCCGTGAATAGGGTCGTCGCGCGCCTACACCCCCGCCCGGAATTCATCTGCTTCCCCGGCGACGAGCTCCAGGGGCTCACGGCAGATATGACCGCGTTGCGCGCCCAGTGGCGGCACTGGTTCGACAATGAACTGGCCTGGCTCGATCGCGACGCGATCCCGCTCTATCACACCACGGGCAACCACACGACCTACGATGCCGCGAGCGAGGTGGTCTTCCGCGAGGTATTGGCGGATCTGCCGCGCAACGGGCCACCCGGGCAGGAGGGATTATCCTATTGGGTACGGCGCGGCGACCTCCTGCTGGTCTTCGTCAACACCCTCTGGTCGGGGCTCGGCGGCGAAGGCCGTGTCGAGACAACTTGGCTCGACCGCACGTTGACGGAACACGCCGATGCTCGCCATAAGCTGGTCATCGGCCATCATCCAGCCTTCCCGGTCAATGGCTACTCCGGGGTCTATCAGCGCGAACTCGGCCCGGAAGATGGCCGAGCGTTTTGGCGCGTCCTGGTCCGTCACAGAGTACTCGCCTACGTCTGTAGCCACATGCTCGCCTTCGATGTGCAGGTCCACGAGGGCGTGTTGCAAGTGTTGACGGCGGGTGCCGGCACGACGCACCTGATGCCAAAAGAGACGGAATATCTGCATTGCGTTCAGGCCGCGCTCGACGCGACCGGCTTGCGGTATCAAGTGCTCGATACCAATGGGCAAGTGCGCGAGTGGCTCTCCTGGCCGTTAGCGCTGCCGCCAGCCGAAACGTGGCAAGCTCTGCCACATGGCGAGCAGCCAGCGCCAGCGTTCGCCGCCGTGCCAACCGACCGGCCAACCGCCGACCTGATCGCATGGCAGTTTCGCGGTGATTGCACGATGGAGAGCGCGGGCGACGCTCAGACGTTGCTAGCTGGGTGGGAGCCCGGCCCTGGTCTTTCTCCACTCTGGATCGGGCTGCTCGGACGCGAACAACGTCTTGGCATCCTGCTCAGTCCGCAAGCGGGTCGCAGCCCGCACCTCTGGCACGGTCCCACATTCGCGCCTGGTGAATCATTCACGGTGCAAGTCGCTATCCACACCGGGATGGGGCCGGGTGGCCTCCTCTGGCGGCGCGACGACAACGCTCCCTGGTCTTCGCTCACCGCCGCTGCTTCCTGGGGAGCCGAGCGCCTGACCTGGCCCACGCGCTGGTCCGTCGGCCACGAGCGCGAGGAGCCGACCGAGCAGCCCTTCCGTGGGAGCGGGCTGCAAGTGGCATGGTGGTCGGGGCAAGTACAGTTGTAATAGCTGAGCGATCATGGAACTAGCTGAGGATAGTGATGCCGCATTATTGCCATCTAGCGACCAACCTTGACTGCCCTAATTGCGGTACGCTGGTATATGACCTCGTGTATTTCCAGTGGGGTTTCAGTCCAGGATACTTACTGGACGACGATTATTTGTATCACGTTGGCGACGCTATACAGTGGCAAGAAACCAAGGATGGCTCAGTTCTTCCCTGGGTGTACTTCCTCCAACGTGATGGGGATACAATCACACTTCAAGGAGCGAACCTAGGCGATCCGGCCATTCGTAACCTTCTGGTACGCGCTGAGGCAAACTTCTTCTGGCAACAACCAGAGGAGCGGCAAAAATGCCAAATCTGTAACATGGTTTTCGAGGGAGCGATAGTAGAA
>DATCMP010000424.1:0-3185 GCA_036563365.1 Thermomicrobiales bacterium | reverse complement strand
CACCACGCCGACACTCGGCGTGTGTGCGCCGCGCTCTGGCTGTCGCCGATTACGTTCGGGTGATGGTGCCACTCGCGCGACTCCCTGATACAAAACAGGGTATCGGCCTGGGGATGATGGAATCCTGTAGCGTGGTAGGGGCGGGTCACTGACCCGCCCGGCTGGTGACAGCACCCATACCGCCAGCGGCCATGCCACGCTGGTGGCGATCGGGCGGCGTGGTCGGCGTTGATGGCGGGCGAGTTGGTAACCCGACCCTACCCTGAATAGCTGCCTGGCTTTGCGCTAACTCATCGCGTTGACGCGATAGAGCCCCGTGTCATGGATGTAGCGCTCCACCGCCTCCGGCACCTGATAGGCGATCGGGCGGGCGGCGGCGACGCGGGCGCGGAGGTCGTGCGAGGCGATATCGAGTTGCGGGATCGCGACGGGGTGGACCCGCCCGGCCAGGGTCGGCACGGCGCGGATGATCGCGTCGATCTCGACGGCCACGTTGGGTCGGGTGACGACCGCCAACTGCGCCAGCGCGGCGATCCGCTCCGGGGCGTGCCACGTGGGGAAGTCGCGCAGCGAATCCTCGCCCATCACGAAGAACAGCGTGTGGCCCTCCCCCCAGGCGTCGTGCAGGTGGGCCAGCAGATCGGCGGTGTAGGAAGGGCGGTCGGGGGCGAGGTCGCGCGCGGAGAGGGCGAACTGCGGTCGCCCGGCGATGGCGAGTTCGAGCATCCGCACGCGGTGTTGGGCGTCGGAGATCGCCAGGTCGCGCTTGTGCGGCGGTTGCCCGGCGGGCATGAAGACGAGGTGGTCGAGCCCCAAGGTTGCGCTGACCTCGGCGGCGGCGACGAGATGGCCGTGGTGGACCGGGTCGAAGGTGCCGCCGTAGATGCCGATGCGGCGGGGCCGGGGGCCGGGGTGCCACTCGCTCATGCCGCACCGACCTTGATGCCATCCGCCGTGGTGACCGTGATCGTGGCATCGGGGAAGACGTCGTTGAGGCGATCGATGACGTCGGGCAGGGCCGCGCCCTCGCCGCGTTGCCAGTATTCGAGCCCGATCGTCGCCTGCTCCTCGGTCGCCTTCTGGATCGTGACGCGCGGCGCGGGCACTTGCACGATCTCTGGGAAGGGGGCCAGCGCCTCGTGGACGAGGCGGTTGATGTCCTGGAAGCTGACGCGCGCATCGGCGAGTTGCAGCGCCACCAGGCGGGTGTCGTAGGCGCTGTGGTTGGTGACGATCTCGGTCAGGACGACATTGTTCGGCACGATCACGCGCAAGCCTTCCTCCGTTCGCAGGGTCGTGGTGCGGATGTCCACCCCCTCGACCTCGCCGCTAACAGTCTTGATCATGATCCGGTCGCCGATCTTGAACGGCTGTTCGAGCAGGATATAGATCCCGGCGACGAAGTTCTTCAGCACATCCTGCAGGGCGAGGCCGAGCGCGACGGTGATGGCGCTGAGCGAGGCGAGGACGGCGGTCCAGTTCGCGCCGAGGGCGGCGAGGAGCCAGGAGATCCCGAACAGGAGGGCCAGCGCGAAACCGGCGTTGCCGAGCAGGGCGATCACGTTGGGGGCGACGCGCGCCCGCCCGAGCAGTCGCCCGGACCAGATCTTCACGCGCCGGGCGACCGTCAGGGTGATTGCGCCGATGATCACGATCTTCAGCAGTTGGATCAGGAAGCGGGCCAGGTCGTTGCCGCCGGGTAATCCGCTGAGTAGCCCGGCGCGAAAGCTGTCCCAGAATTCGCGTAGTAGCTGCATCGCTCCTCCGTTGGTACAGGTCGGTGGCTGATTATACTTGGCACCGCGTGGCCTGTGCGGGCACCTGTGTATGTGCACGGCTGGCGGCTTCAGCCGCCAGCCCCCACCTTTACGTTTCCCATCGGCGTTATCGCTGGTTGAAGCAGGGACGGTAGCCGCGTTGTCCATACGGTATACTCTCCCCGCCGCGCGCTGCTACGCTCGCCGCGTGGTGGGGGATGGCACTGAAGTGCGAGGATGGTGATGGTGACGGCGCGGCGGATAACTCCTGAGCCTGCGCGTGCTGACGACGAGCCGGGTGCCGGATTGCCGACCGGGACGCCGGGGTATGGGGTGTCGCCAACCACGCCGATGGCGAACCCGACGTTCGGCGTGGAGTTCTGGATCCTCGGCCTCGCGGCCGCGCTGCCGACATTGTTGGCCGCCTCGGTGCTGCTGGCCTGTGGCGGGGCCGTGCCGCTGCTCCCGCGCCTGCCGGTCGGGATAACGCTTGGCGGGCTGCTGATCATCCTGGCGCTCGGTACCCTCGCGGCGCATGTGGCCGACTATCCGGCCTGGACCCATCCCGGCGTCGTCCTGATCCCGATCCTGGCACTGTTCCTCCCCGCCGCGATCATTCGCGGTCAGGTCGTCACGCAGATCAATGGGGATACCGATTGGGTGGTTGTAGCGCCGCTCGGGATCAGCTGGTTGCTGATGCTGGCGGCGACGATCGTGATCGCCGGTGTGGCGGTGACGATCGGGCGGCACGCGCCGTCGTTCAGCGGGCTGGCGCTCTTGCCGGTGCCGCTGATCCAGGCGTGGTTGCTGATCCTCGCGCCGCCATTTCAGGAGCGCCTGGTGCTGCTGGCCCTCGGCTCGGCGCTGGTGCTGACCGCGCTCGCCACCTTCGCCGCCTGGGTGGTGCCGACGAATCAGCGCCCCTATGTGCCGCTCGTGGCGATCGGCGCGCAGTTCGGGGTCTTCTGGCTCCAGCGGTTCGGCTGGCCGGCCTTTAATGGCGCGCTGCGCTGGGTCGTCGCGCTGGATATCATCCTCTACGTCGCCCTGGTCGCGCTCGTGGCGATCGCGCCGCTCCTCGCCGCCTGGATGCGCCGTGCGGGCTGGCCGACGTTGCGCGAGTTGATCGGGTGAATCCCGGCGTCTGCGATGTTCCGACTGTGGCACCAGCTATTTGTGCCCTGTCGACCGTTGTCGCCAGCCGTGTCAACAATTGTGGCCTTACCGAGGGGAATGATGAGTCAGCAGAGGGAACGTTTTGCCGCATCGGACGCCGTCGATCCGCGCGCCGCGCGCCCGGCCACGCCGTATAAATATTACGATCTGATCATGGTCGGCTTCGTCGTGGTCCTGCTGGTCAGCAATACGGTCGTGGCGAAACCGGTGCAGATCGGGCCGTGGCTGGCGGGGGGCGACATCCTGATCTTC
>DATCMP010000401.1:0-2512 GCA_036563365.1 Thermomicrobiales bacterium | reverse complement strand
TTCAAGCAGGATATCGGCCAAAGGGCGATTGTGGTCGCGTTCGTAGAGCCAAGCGTTGATCTCATCGTCTTCCACGAGTTCATCGGGCCAGGGGAGCTGGATCTCCTGGCCGGGACTTGCCCCGACACGCGCGATCGTCCGCTCGCGCCAGCCGGTCAGGTGCGAGGCGAGATCCTTAAAGCTCCACTCGCCCATCGCGCCGGGCTCTTCCATCCGTTCGGTGCCGACTTCTGTTACCAGACGATTCCATTGCTCGCGCTCATTCTCGATCTGCGCCAGCAACCCCTCTTTCGTCCCGGTTCCGGTCATGATAATGCCCCCTTCGCGAGTCGTCGTTCGCCAGGTGGCATTCCGCAAGCTGTATGCCCGGCCCGAACCGACGTTATCGAGGGCAGTACCGAAGCGTTTCCCGCTTATCGACGCCCCGGGTTTCGCAAATTCGTCCAGAGATGGTAGGATACCTCCCAAGGTGGGGATGCCTCCCTGATCAGTGGGGTACCGCGCAGCGAACCAAGAGATGGAGGTGGAGCGTTGGCCGTCACGATGGGGCCGGACCTGAGTAGCCGGCAGGCTGAATTGAAAGAGCACTATCCGCATTGGGAGAAGATCGGCGACTGCATCGATAACTTCATCGATGTCTTCGAGAATTACCGCCAGAGCGGCCACCCGGGTGGCTCGCGCTCGAAGCGCCACATGCTGGTCGCGCTGACGCTGGGCGGCTTCATGCGCTGGGACATCCGCCATCCCGAGAAGGCGTTCGGCGACCGCTTCGTCCTGGTCGGCGGGCACACGATCCCGGTGATCTACGCGATGCTCGCGGCGTACAACACCGCCCTGCGCGCCAAGTACGAGAAGACCGGCGACGAGCGATACGCCGTACCCGAGGCCGACGAGCGCCAGTTGCTCTGGAAAGACCTGCTCGGCTTCCGTAAGCGCGGCGGCCTCGCCGGCCACGCCGAGATGGAAGGGAAAACGCTCTTCCTCAAGTTCAACACCGGCCCCTCGGGGCACGGCTCACCGGCGGCGGCTGGCGAAGCGGTCGCGCTGAAGCGCGCGGGGGCGACCGGCGTCAAGGTCTTCGCGGTCGACGGCGAGGGCGGCCTGACCCCCGGCGCGGTCCACGAGACGAAGAACTCCTCCTGGGGTCTCGGCCTCGATAACCTCCATTACCTGATCGACTGGAACGACTACGGGATCGACTCGATGGCCATCAGCGATGTCGTGCCGGGCAACCCGATCTCCTGGTTCGAGCCCTACGGTTTCCGCATCCACGGCACCGAGCAAGGGTCGGATTACGCCTCCGTCGCGCAGGCGCTGCTGGAGACGCTGGAGACGCCGAATCCGGATCGCGTCCCGAACATGACCTGGTTCAAGACGGTCAAGGGGCGCGGCTACGGGATCACCGGCTACAAGGCGCATGGCACGCCGCACAAGCTGAACTCCGAGCTCTTCTGGCAGGGCCGCAAAGAGTTCGCCGATAAGTACGGCGTCGCGTGGCATGGCTTCGGCGAGGCCGCGCCGTCCGATGCCGCCGAGCAGCGGGCGCAGTTCGAGGCGAACCTCAAGGTGATCGCCGACACGATCACCGGCGACGACGCGCTGGTCGATTACCTGGCCGATCGCCTGGTCGAGATCGGCGAGTCGGTGCCGAAGGAAATCGAGGGTTTCAAGCTCGATACGAGCAAGAACCCGTTCGAGGATCAGCGTTTCTGGGACCACGAGCAATATCCGCAGGATCTGTTCGTCAAGCCCGGCACGACGATCGCCAACCGCGCCGCGCTGGCGAAGTGGGGGGCCTACATCAACAGCCTCGGCAAGCAGGAATACGGGCGACCGCTCTTCATCGCGATGTCCGCCGACCTCTCCGAGTCGACCAACATCGCCGGTTTCGCCGAGGGGTACGGCGATATGCCGGGCTGGGGACGGTACGACCGGAACCACAACCTCGACGGCGCATTGCTGCCGCAGCAGATCACCGAGTTCACCAACTCCGGGATCTGCGCCGGGCTCACCACCGTCAACTTCTCCCCCTCGCCATATGAGAAGTTCGACGGCTTCTACGCCTCGAACTCGACCTACGCCTCCTTCGCCTACCTCCAGTACGGGATGATGCGCCTCTTCAGCCAACTGGCGCAGGACTCCGATCTGAAGGTGGGCAAGGTCCTCTGGGTCGCGGGGCACTCCGGCCCGGAGACGGCGGAAGACTCCCGCACGCACTTCGGGATCTTCTCGCCCGGCGTGACGCAACTCTTCCCCGAAGGGCGGATCATCAACCTGATCCCCTGGGAGTACAACGAGGTGCCGGTCCTGCTCGCGGCGGCGTTCTCGACCGATGCGGCGATCGTCGCCCTGCACCTGACCCGCCCGCCGATCCAGATCCCCGACCGCGCGGCGCTGGGGATGGCCCCGCACACCGACGCGGCGCGCGGCGCGTATCTCCTGCGCGACTACACGCCGGGTCAGCCGCGCGGCGGCACGATCCTGGTGCAGGGGACCCTCTCGACGTACAACG
>DATCMP010000397.1:0-10639 GCA_036563365.1 Thermomicrobiales bacterium | reverse complement strand
CAGGCGTTCGCCAAGGCGCACAAGGTCAGCCCCTCGCTCTTCAGCTTCAATTCGGCGGGGAGTTGCCCCAACTGCAACGGCCTGGGGGTCGTCTACACCGATCTCGCGTTCATGGAGGGGATCGCCACCCCCTGCGAGATCTGCGAGGGGAAGCGGTTCAAGGCCGAGGTGCTGGCCTATGATCTGCGCGGCAAGACGATCAGCGACGTGCTGGATATGACCGCCGAGGAGGCGCTGGCCTTCTTCACCGAGAAGAAGATCAGCAAGGTGCTACAAGCGATGAACGACGTCGGGCTGACCTATCTGCGCCTGGGGCAGCCGCTGAGCACCGTGTCGGGCGGCGAGGGGCAGCGCCTGAAACTCGCCACCGAACTGCACAAAAAGGGCAGCGTCTACGTGATGGACGAGCCGACGACCGGGCTGCACCTCTCCGACATCGGCTTGCTGATGGGGATCATCGACCGGCTGGTGGGGGCGGGGAACACGGTTATCCTGATCGAGCACCACCTGGACGTGATCCGGCAGGCCGACTGGATCATCGACCTCGGCCCGGAAGGTGGTCGGGCGGGGGGCGAGGTCTCGTTCGAGGGGCCGCCGCACGCGCTGCGAGGCTGCGCGCGCAGTATCACGGCGCAGTTTGTCTAAAGAGGGCGTGAGACGTGGTGTTGGCTGGCGGCTGAAGCCGCGCCTCATGGGGCTGCGGGCCACGAAGATCGATGAACGGTGCCATGGCCGCCCGGCGGCGGCTAGGTTCGATAACGGCGCGGTGCCTGATCATCAGGCAATGCCCCGCAATGATCTCAGCCCGCGTAGGCGGGTTTCGTGGCCCGCAGGCCCGCGAGGCGCGGTTTCAACCGCCCGCCTCCTCCCACCTGAACCGCCCGCCATCTCCCCAGTCGGCTAGACCGATGTGGCATGTTACAATCTTCCCTCAACGATTGACGGGTGGAGCGATGTCCTCGGTGAGGAGCGTTCGAGCGTGCTGCGGTTGACCCTACAAGCCCTGAAAGTGGCGGCGATCATGCTGGTCGCCGTGCTGACGTTGTTCTTCGGCCAGCGTCTGTTCACCTCGTACCTGGATCGTGCGCGGGCGAACGATACCAGCCCGGTCCTCTTCACCGTCGCGCCGGACGAGAGCCCCGACGCGGTGGCGCAGCGCCTCGCGGACCTCAAACTGGTCCAATCGACCACCTATTTCAAGGGCAAGCTGCGCCTGCGCGGTGCCGACACGAAGTTCGTCACCGGGTCGCATGTGCTGCGCGATGGGATGAGCGTCGATGAGATCCTCGATGAGATCACCGCGACGGTCAGCGACGCGCCCGGCACGCCCGGTCCGACGGTGTCGTACATCGAGTTTCGGACGCACGAGGGCTGGCGGCTCGAAGAGGTCGCGCAACTGATGGTCGAGAAGGGGCTGGTCAAGAACCGCGAGGAGTTCATCGCGGCGCTCGGCGATCCGAGCCTCCAGCGCTACGACTTCCTGAACGGGCGACCGGCCAACGCCAGCCTCGAAGGGTTCCTCTTCCCGGATACCTACCGGGTCCCGACGAACGCCGCCCCGAAAGATGTCGCGACGCTGATGCTCGGCAACTTCGGGACGCGCGTGCCCAAGAATATGCGCGAGAATCTGCCGGACGGGATCAGCTTCTATCAGGCGCTGATTGTGGCGTCGATCGTGGAGCGCGAGGCGGCGATCGACAGCGAACGGTCGGTCATCGCCGGGGTCTACTACAACCGCCTGCGCGGCAACCCGCCGCTGCGCCTCCAGGCCGACCCGACAGTGCAGTACGCGCTCGGGCAGGACGGCGGCTGGTGGCCGGAACTGCTGCCCGCCGATCTGGCGAAGGTCTCGCCGTACAACACCTACGCCGTCAATGGGCTGCCGCCCGGCCCGATCTGCAATCCGAGCCTCAAATCGATCCAGGCGGCGATCAGCCCGGCCCAGACCGACTACCTCTACTTCGTCGCCAAGGGGGACGGCACGCACGCCTTCGCACGCACCTACGAGGAGCATCAGGAGAATATCAAGAAGTATCAGCGGTAGGGGGCAAGTCGGGAGTCGGGAGTCGGGAGCCGAGAGTCGGGAGTCGTGAAGGGGGAGAAATGTGGCGGGGCTACCGGCGCAAGCAGTGGCCCCGGTCCACTACCGCTTTGCAATCAATCGGAGGATCCAGTGCCCAACGGAAACTCTGCGCCGCGCAAGCTCTGCCTGATCGGGATGCCGATCGCGCACAGCCTGTCGCCCGCGATGCACAATGCGGCCTGCGCGACGCTAGGGATCGACGTGGAGTATGGGCTGCTGGAAGTCGGGGCGGAGGGGCTGGCGGGGGCGGTCGCGACGATCCGCCGGGATGACTACCTCGGCGCGAACGTGACGATTCCGCACAAGGAGGCGGTCATCCCGCTGCTGGACGAGATCTCGCCGCTGGCGGAGCGGTCCGGGGCGGTGAACACGATCGTCAAGCGCGGGGCGATCCTGCGCGGCGAGAATACCGATGGCGGCGGTTTCCTCTGGCCGCTGCGCCTCGGTGGCGCGCAGCTCGACCAATGGCGGGTGACGCTGCTCGGCGCGGGCGGGGCGGCGCGCGGGGTCGCGGTGGCGTTGCTCGATGCGGGCGTGACGCAACTGACGGTGATCAACCGGACGGCGGAGCGGGCGGCGGCGCTCGTTGCGGCGCTGGACGACGCGCGGGCCGACATCATGGCGCTCGATGATCCGTGGGTCGGTGGGGCGCTGGCAGCCTCCGACCTGGTGATCAACGCGATCCCGACCGGGCGCGGGCCGGATGCGACGTTGCCAATCCCCGCCGAATTGCTGGCGCGGCTGCCGGATCACGCGCTTGTCTACGACCTCGCCTATCGCCAAACCGCCCTGCTCGACGCGGCGATGGCGCGCGGTTTGGCGACCCTCGATGGCTTGCCGATGCTGGTGGAACAGGGAGCGCTGGCGCTGCAATTCTGGACCGGCGTGGAGGCTCCGCGCGAGATCATGTGGGCGGCGGCGCTGGCGAAGCGGGATGAGCAATAAGCCTCCTCGCGATGACAAGTTCTCGCTTGCTTGTCGGCTCCTGGGGCGTGGTAGCTTTGAGGTCACGCTTGTCACTGGGTTAGAAGAGTTTACGCATGAGGCGTCGTATATTGCCGATGCGGTCTATGAACTGACCGAGGCGACGATCAAGGTACTGCTCGGTTATGAGCAGGCGGCCTGTCGTTGGATGCAAAAGCCGGGTGAATTGCGCTGGTATTTGGAACGCGATGACGATCAGCTTCATCTCACCGTCTTGGAGTTTGAGCGAGCTTACAGCACACAAGAAGATGTAGCGGGAGTGCCGCTCTTTGCGTTGCGATGCGGAGTGCGGCGATTTGCCGTCCAAGTACACAGCCAATTATGGCGTTTGTCGCAAACGCACCGTGATGGTGTCTACCAGAAGGTATGGGTCCCTCCGTTTCCGCAAGCGGGTTATGAACGCCTTGGGCGGCTAATTCGTGATGATGCGGGTAGGGACGTAAGCGCGGGGGAGGCTGGCGGCTGAATCCCCTGACCCGGCAGGGGACCACGACCGCGCCTCGCGGGCCTGCGGGCCACGAAGCCTCCCTACGACGGCTAGGATTGTTGCGAGTCACTGCCTTAAATTAGGCACGGCATTTTTAATAAACTCAGCCCGCGCAGGCGGGCTTCGTGGCCCGCAGGCCCATGAGGCGCGGTTTCAACCGCCAGCCTCCCCCAGCGCCCAATGGCACCCTCCTCCCACCCGGCGGCACCCGCCATGCTTGTTCCTTCGTGTCGCCTGGGGCATGGTCATCCATTTGCCGTGTTCTGTGAGCGGGGTGCCGTTTGTCGGCGCGATGTGCGGGGACGATAGTGAGGGTGAAGTCATGCAGCGGGTCTTTCCTGGGCCGCCGGTCGAGTTCGCGCCGACGGCGATCTACGACGATCTGCGCGCCGATCTGCCGGAGCCACCCGCCGGGCGACCGTATGTGCTGCTGAACATGGTCACGAGCGTCGATGGCAAGGCGGCGCTCAACGGCTCGGCGGCGGGGATCGGTAGCCCGACCGACCAGGCGCTGATGCGCTCGATCCGCGCGGCGACCGATGGGGTGCTGACCGGCGCGGGGACGCTGCGGGCCGATAAGACCGATTCGTCGGTGGGGGCGCGGTGGGCGGCGTGGCGCGTGGCCCAGGGGCTGACGCCGAAGCCGCTGGCGATCGTCCTCAGCACCGACGGCGATCTGCCGTTCGACCGCAGCGATTTTGCCAAGCCACAGCCGCACCGCGTCTCGCTGGTCGGCGGGAAGACGCCGCCCGACCGCCGGGAACGGCTGGCAGCGTGGGGGCGGCTGTTCGTCGCGCCGACGCCGGAACCGGAGGCGCTGTGGGCGCTCCGTACCCTGCGCGAGGAATGCGGCGTGCGGCACCTCCTGGTGGAAGGGGGGCCGCAGATCAATGGCATCCTGCTCGCTGCGGATGCGGTGGACGAGATCTGCTGGACACTCGCGCCGAAGCTGATCGGGAGCGGGGAGACGTTGACGCTGATCGGCGGACCCGCGCTCGACACGCCGCGTCAACTGACCCTCCACACCGCCTACCTGCACGAGAACGAATTTTTCTTCCGCTACCGCGTTCAGCGGTAGGGTGGCCCCGCTCGCCACGGGCATGGCGCTTCGATGAAACCGGTGACGGGGTAGTGATCCTGGCACCGGTTTCGATCGTATCAATGGCGAGTCGCCCTGCCGGACCCGTCGGCGGGGACTGCTCGTCGTAGTGCGGGGAGGTCTGGTTCCGGTGTGCCGTGGTTCGCTCGTGGTGGTATGGAAGCCGACGCGCCGTGCGTCGGCGAACATGAGGAGGCCCCCGTGGTTGATACACCGACGAAGTCCAACCCCCTCTGGTCGATCATCCGCTCGACGGCCCGCAATGTGAACCGCCGCCAGTTCCTCGGGGCGCTCGGCGTCGGCGGCGCGGTGGCGTTGATGCCGCGCGTCGAGATGTCGGCCGACGCCGCATTCCTGCCGGGGCTATCGCCGATCCGCGAGGTGTCGACCGAGCCGGTCGGTGGCAAGTTCACCCTGCCGCCGCTCCCCTACGGCTACGACGCGCTGGAGCCGACCATCGACACCGAGACGATGACCTTGCACCATCAGAAGCACCACAATGCGTTCGTGACGAATATCAACGCGGCGATCGCGCCCTACGCCGAGCTGAAGATGATGAGCCTCGCGACGATGCTGACGAACCTCAACAGCGTGCCGGAGGCGATCCGCACGACGGTGCGGAACAACGGCGGCGGCCACATGAACCACTCGATCTTCTGGGCGACGATGGGGCCGAACGCGGGCGGCGCGCCGGTCGGTGACCTGGGCGCGGCGATCACCGCGACGTTCGGCTCGTTCGATGCGTTCAAGGCGCAGTTCGTCGCCGCCGGGGCCGGGATTTTCGGCAGCGGCTGGGTCTGGCTGGTGGTGAACGGCGCGAAGAAGTTGCAGATCATCACGACGCCGAATCAGGATAGCCCCTACATGCTGGGGCTGATCCCGGTCGTCGGCAACGATCTCTGGGAGCACGCCTACTATCTGAAGCACCGCAACGTGCGCGCGAACTACCTCAACGGTTGGTGGGCCACGGTCAACTGGGAGTCGGTGGCGCTGCGCTACGCGAGCGCGATGCAGTAGGGCGAGTCGGCAGTCGGCAGTAAGTGGGCCAGTGGGTTAGTGACGAAGGTGGCCCCTTCCTCGTCGTTGTGGCGGCGACCCTCCCGTGGAGGGAGCGGGTTGGCAGCGAGCAGCGAGCGCGAGACGCGGCCCCGGAGAAACCTCCGGGGCCGCGCTCGCGTTCTGGCTCGATTAACTCAAGGTGGTTGTGTCGTTGACGGTGCGCGGAGGGGTTGTTGAGACCCCTCCGCGCGGCGTCATGGTGGTCGCCGCCGTGCTGGTTACGGGAGCGGGTTGGCGGCGAAGTAGCTCCGGTAGGCCCGGTAGAGCGCCTCCGCGAAGTAGGCGCGGCTGGCGGTGTCGGTGGCCGCACTCCAGGAGCCGGTCGGCGCGCCCGCACCGGGCACCGCGCCGACGTAGTGGTAGTAGGTGAGCACGTCGAGGCGGTGGCCGGACTCGGGGGTGATGTTCGGGAAGAGGGTCGGATCATCGTCTTGCGTGATCCAGAAGCCCTTCGCGACCATCGCGCGGGTGATGAGGCTGATCGCCTGGATGTTCAGCACCTGCCCGGTCGGGTCGTAGGTGCCATCGGGGTAGCCGCGCGCCACGTCGTAGAAGGCGAGGATCCCGACCGCGCGCCAGAGCTCGGCATCGACGACCCCCTGGTCGGTGAAGGGGTTGCTGCGGTTCTGGTCGCTCCAGAGGAAGGCGCGCGTCTCGATCGCGGCGAGTTGCGCGCGCAGCAGCGGATCGTTGGGGCGGAAGGTGCCATCGCCGGGGCCGCGCAGCACGTCGCGGGCGGCGAAGTAGTTGATCGCCTCGGCACCGGGGGTGGTGCTGGAGACATCGCTGAAGGTGACGGTGGCGGGGGTAGCCACCCCCGCGATCCGCACGACCTCACCGTTGGGCGTTGGCGGTGGCGGGCCGAAGCTGGCGGTGTTGGTCGCGACGAAGAGATTCCCGGCGGCGTCGAAGGCGATCCCCTGCGGCGCGGGGAGATCCGCCGCGACGACCTGCGTGGTGCCGTTCGGCAGAACGCGCACGACATTACCGGGGGTCGGGCCGTTCTCGCCGAAACCGCCGAACAGTTGCGAGACATAGACTTGCTTGTCCGGGCCGACCGCGACGCCGGTCACGGTGGTGAGGCCGCTCGCTACGGTGGTGAGGGTGCCATCCGGGGCCAGCCGCACGACCTGCCCGGCACCGGGGGTCAACTCACCGGGCAACTCGCCGATCAGGACGTTGCCCGCGAGGTCGGCGCTGACGCCGGTCGGGACGGCATGGAGGGTGGGCGACGCGCTCGGCGCGGCGGGCACCAGGGGCAGGATCTTCGCCAGGGTCAGCTCCCAGGTGGTCGGGTTGAGGCGGTAGATCGTGTTCCCGCCCGCATCGGCCGCGTAGAGCTGACCATCGGCGGCGAGCGCCAGACCATACGGGTTGGGGTTGATGTCGGTCCCATCCGGGTTGTTGGCGACCTCGTTGGCCCTGATGTCGGCGGTGGTATTGACAATCCCGGTCGTCGGGTCGATCCGCAGGATGGTCCCCTCGTAGTTCAGCGGATCCAGCCCGGCGAGGGCCGCCGCACCGCCGACGGTGATCCAGAGCGCCCCGGCGGCATACACGACGCCGGTCGGCCCGACACCCTCACTATAGGAAGGCAGACCACCGGTGAGGACCGACTGCGCCCCGCCCGGCGCGACCTTGGTGACTCGGCCGCTGTAGCCGCGCGTGGCCGGGGGGCCGGGTGGTCCATCGGGGTTGGGGGGGAGGACTTCAGCCCCGCCGTTGCCCGCTTCGGTGACATAGAGTGTGCCATCGGGGGCGACGGTGACGAAACGCGGGTTGATCAGCCCGCTGGCGACCGTCGTCCGATCGCCCGGTGCCGCCTGACTGTGGAGCGCCGTGGGCAATGCCGCCAGTACGAGCAGCAACGCCAGCAGGGCGCTGACCCAGATCCGTGAACGCCGTATGATACCCATAGCTCGACCTTCCTCCATCTCTCTGTCGTTCGGGGCGCGCGTGGGCGGTGAACCGCGCCCATCCTTGCGCGCCGCTCGCGAGGCTCGCGCCGCGAGATGTGCTCGCGACACAAAGATGCTCGCGCCGCGCCGGGGGGGCACGACCATGATTGGGGCAGAAGTCGGCAAGGTCTGGCGCGATGTGGGCGATGGTTGCTCGTGCTTGCCCGGCTGATTGTCGAACTCGTACGACTCGATCGACGCGCACTTCTACCTTCCGATGGGCGGTCAGCAACCCACAGTCGGTCAGGCGCACATCATACCGCGCTCGCCCGCCGTCTGCAATCGCTTCGGGCCGTTGAGCAAGGGGAAACCACGCCTTCTCTGGCACCGTTGTCCCCCCACCCGCCACGACAATGATGACCCGGCGACAACCGCCGACCGTGCCACGCCCAGAACTGGTGGTTGTCCGGCGCGGCACAAGGAGTATTGTGTGTCCTGGGGCGGGGCGGCGGGACTCACAGCGATCCCACAGTGGCCCTCACAGTGGCGGGGGGCGGCGGGCCATCGTGGGATGGGCGGGGGCGGTGGATGGTGGGAAGGGGGATCGGGCGACCATATCGCCGCCCGCTCCCCCTTTTGCCTCGCTCTCCCGCTTATTCCGCGACCAGGCGCTCGGGGTAGTCGCCGATGATCGCGCGGAGGGGCGGATCGAGGGCGAGGAGGCGGGCGATGTCGGCGGGCTCGTTGGCGGTCCAGGCGACGAGGCCGAGGCCCGCCTCGGTGACGCGCGCGACGACCTCCGGGGTGATCGCCCGGTGGTGGAGATCGAGGCAGGTGGCGTTAATCGCGCGCGCCTGGGCGAGCAGATCGTCGTGATAGGGGCCGCTGAGGATCCAGAGTTCGACCGCGCTATCGAGGCGGCGGGTCTCTTCCAGGGAGGGGTAATCGAACGAGGAGATCGCCAGCGGCCCGGGGTAGCCGATTGGCCATAATGGCACAGGAATGTCCGTGTTCGTCCTGTCGCGTTCCTCTTGGTTTTGGCGTCCGAGAAGTACCGCGCGCTGCAATGCCGCGAGGGTGTCGGGGCCGGTTCCCGGCATCTTCAGTTCGAGATTGAGGAATGGGGTCCGACCATACTTGATGCAGCCCATCGCGAACGTCAGCAATTGGTCTAGCCGAGGGATACCCTCACCACCGGCATCGAGCGCCGCCAGGGCAGCGTAGGTCATCTCGCCGACGATCCCGGTGCCGTTCGTCGTCCGGTCTACGGTACCATCGTGGATGAGCACCAGTTCGCCATCGGCGGTGCGCTGGATGTCGCACTCGATCCCGTCGGCACCGAGATCGAGGGCGCGGCGAAAGGCGAACAGGGTATTCTCCGGGGCGTGCGCCGAGGCACCACGATGCCCGAGGCGTAGGGTGCGGGGTGGCGCGAAGCTTGCGGATTGCCGAGTATCAGCGGGGGGCATCGGGTCTCCTCTCGCGGCGACACGTCGCGCGGGGCGCGACGCACATTCGTGTTTGGTGTGCCACAGAATTGTGACACCGCCGTAGTATAATCGGCCCAGTGGTGGCGGTGATCCCTGGGCGGTGCGTCCCACGGACCCTTGTCTGAGGATGACCGGCGCACGGTGAAACGTTCGCCGCGCGGGTGCGTAGATGGGCAGGAATAGGCGGGGATGGGCGCGGTCTGTCGCGCGCACCCTTGCTATCGTCGGCTACAGCGTTCGTTATGCGGATCGTGATAGACGGTCGGCGACATTGAAAGGAGCGATCGGTGTTACACCGCCTCAGGAACATTTTCGGGTCGATCTTCGGGATCTTCATCACCCGCGCCGAGGATGCGGTGCCGCTTGAAGAGCGTCTGAAATACGACCGCCAGCGCAAGGCGGGGACGCTGAAGCAGCAGATGGACCGCGCGACCAATATCGGCGCGCTGGCGAATGAGGCGGTCGCCGAACTCGCCGAGATGCGGAGCGAGGTCGCGGGCCTCCGCGAAGAGGCGAAGGAGCATGTGCGCCTCGCCCAGCTGGCGGCGGCGCGCGGCGACAGCGACACCGAGGAGCGCGAGATGGGCCTCGCCGCCCAGCGCTCGGACGAACTAGCGCAGGCACAGGCCGAGCTTTCCCGCTTGGAGAGCGATGTCAACGACGCGCTCGCCAATAAGGAAGCCGCCAAGCAGATGGTCTTCGATCAGGCCGATCAGTTGCAGCAATTGGCGCGCAACGACTCGCGCTTGGTCCGCCAGGTGCAAATGACGCAGATGCGCGAGCAGTCGCTGGCGCTGACCGAGGAGATGGCCCAGGTCGTGCCGCAGGACCGCGACAATCTGCGCGAGCAGGTCAAGCAGTCGGCCGACCGGCGCACCGCCCGTTACGAGTCCCGCAAGGAACTGGTCGAGGGGTTGGTGGAGCGCCAGCAGCGCAGCCAGCGCGCCCAGCGCGCCCAGATCAGCGCCCAGGGCCGCAACGTCCTGGCGGAGTTGCAGGCCGAGATCGGCTACACCCCCACGGCGGCGACGCCCGCCGCGGCCCCGGCCCGCGCCACCGATACCCCGGCCGCGCAGCAGGTCGGCGAGACGCCGCAGACGCGCACCGGCAGCGAGGGGTAAGCAGATCGTCATGGCAGGGGTGGGGGCGGCTGGCCCCCACCCCTGTTGATTGAGCCGGAGCTTCGGACTTGTCCCGCGCGCAATCGCGGGGATTCAATCCCGGACCATGTCACGCGCAATCGTCACCCCCTGCGCAACGTCCTGCCCCTACCGCGCGTACATCATACGACCGCCCTCCGCGCGGTGGATGCCGCCGCGACGGGGCTGGCGACCTAATGATCGCCGATTGTTGATCCGCCAGGAGTGCCCATGCGCCTGACCCGAGCCGGTATCGGCCTGATTATCGCCCTGCTGATCATCTGCCCGTTGGGGGCGGGGATCTCCTACGCGGCGCTCACCGGCACGCCGATCGGTCCGCTCTCGTTCGGGTCGCGGGCGACGGCGACCGCGACGCGGGCGGCGGTGATTCCGGCGCCGC
>DATCMP010000624.1:0-4916 GCA_036563365.1 Thermomicrobiales bacterium | reverse complement strand
AGGCCGACCGCGCGGCGACGCCGGCGGCAGATGCGGTTCGAGCAGCGCCCACTCCGCATCGGTCAAATCGGTCGGGTAACCCTGCCGTTCCATGCGCAAAGCATAGCCGCCGCGCCATTATTCAGACGGTTTCTAGAAGCGCGGCCGAAAACCCGCCAGCGCACAGCGCGGGGGCGGGCGGGCGGGGCGCTCGTCCGCAGCGAGTAGCCGGCAGATCGCGATCCACGTGGAATGGAGCGCCTGGCGGAGGCCGTTGGGGGCGTCCGGGCGGGGGATGCCCCCGCATCAGGCCGACCGCGGTCGCCGCGAGCGTCAAATTGGCGACGGTGGCCGCCAGGAGGAGTTGGAACAGCGTCTTCGTCCGGCCGACATACCGCGCTTGCCGGACGCCGAGCTGCATCAGCCGCGCCAGGCGATGCTCGGCCACCTGCCGCAGGCGGCGGTACGGGGCGAAGGCCGGGCTGCGTTGGAACGCCCGCGCCGCCTGGAGCAGCGCCTCGCGGGGGTGGCGCATGACCAGCCGCCCGCGCCCCGGGCGCGCCCGCACGCAGGCCGGGCGCAGCGGGCAGGCGTCGCAGCTGGCGGCGTCGAAGCGGAACGCGCGCAGCGCCACGCCGGGCGCGCCGTAGCGCCGGCCCGAGCCGATGGCGGCGACCGTGCGGCATTCGTGCCCGGCCGGGCAGGTGCAGGTCACCATCTCCAGGTCGATGCGGAAGTCGTCCTTGGGGAAGTGCGCCTGGTCGCGCCGCTGGGGCACCTTCGCGACGAGTTGCCGCCCGGCGTCGGCGAAGGCCTGCCGCGTCTCGCCGTCGCCGTAGGCGCAGTCGGCCACCGCCTCCACGACCGCGACCGCGTCGTGCTCCTCCGCTTGCTTGACCAGGTCCAGCGCCTCCTCGTGGTCCTGGGCGTTGCCCGGCAGGACCGCAGCGGCGAGGATGAGCTGGCGCTCCGCGTCCACGGCGATCGCGCCCTTGTGCCCGTCGAAGCGCTTCGCCGCGCTCGTGCGCCCGTGGCGCATCTCCGGGTCGTGGACGGCGACCACCCGGTCCGGACTCACGCCCTCCCGGATGGCGGCCCCGTCGTCGCGGCGCTCGATGTCCTGCTGGAGGAGTTGCGCGAGCAGGTCCGCCGCCTCGTGCACCCCAGCGGGCCCGGGCTCATCCGCGGCCAGGCCCGCGAGCACTTGGCGCGCGTCGGCGAGCAGACGGTCGGCATCGGCGACAAGGGATTGCAGGAAAGCCCGGCGCGCCGCCAGATCGTCCCAGTCGATCCCCGCCGTCCCCTTGAGGCTGGTCCCGCAATACCGGCCCAACCCGTGCGCCCCCGCCCACTCGTCCAGCCCCTCCCCAGCGCACGCGGCGCGGGCACGGAGCAGCCGGACGATCCCATCAGCAAGGAGGTTGTAGGTATCCTTGACCGCCCCGCGGCCGTGGATGTAGCTCGTATCGAGGGCCAGCGTGACCTGGCGGCGGGTCAGATGGCCGACCTGCCGGGCGAAGGCAAGGCGACGCTGGAAGATGGCGCGCGCCTGCTCGTGCTCGATGAGCTGCGCGCGGAAGCGTTGCAGCGTGCTCTTGGCGCAGGGGCGCGCGTCCAGGCCGACGCCCAGCGCCACCTTCCAGCGCAGGTCGAAGTCGGCGCGCGCCTTCGCCTCGTCATCGGACACGCCGTCGCAGGTCTGGAGCAGCAGCGCGGTCGCCAGGAGGCTCGGGGGCACGCTCGGTCGGCCGCTGTCGGCGCAGTAGAGCGCCGCGAAGTCCTCATCCCGGAAGAACTGATTGCCTCGGGCCGCCAGGAACCCGTAGAACGAATCCCGCCCCACATGGTCGAGGTACGGGTGGTCCGCCGCACGCTGATCCGCCTGTGCCACGCCCTTGCCCAGCATCGCTCGCACCTCCTCGCCGCGTCGCGAGAAGTGTACCCGCTCCCTTTTCGGCCGCGCTTCTAGGCCGATTCCCGATCGTGGTTGGCGTAGCATTAACGCCGGAAGCGCGAAGCCAACCGGATTATGCTCGGTTCCACTGGTCGCGATGACGGCGGTGATGGTTTAGTCAATGACGGTCGAATCGGCGTAGCAACCTCCAGGCTGGCATCACCCATGGGGAGGGGTATCACCCCTCCCCATGCTGTTACCCGTTGATTAGAACAAAAGTTCTTCTTGTGGTATGATTTCGGTGTTGGAGCGGCTGTCGCTCGTCGTTGTGGAGGTGCTGTCCGGGAACGGTGTCAATAGTTCTGGGCGAACAAGGTACAGCAATGCGATTCAGCAAGGCAGCAGCGATGTACTGTGTGAGGAGGAACTGATGGCCGAGATCTACGACGATATTTTCGGGGGCGAGTTTTCCCAGGCGCGGGCAGAGCAGCGCGAGGCATGGCCGGCGAAATTGCAATGGCACGGCGGAATCTCGCGCGCGCCCGGCGACTCCTTTCCGGTACGCGGTGGGTTCTTTCTGCCAGAGGCGGGTATTTTCGGCCTCGGGCTCGACCCCGCGCAGCCGCCGCACGGCGCGACGCTGACTTCGCTCCAATTCGCCGGGAAAACCGAAACCGGTTGGGGCTTTCAGCGGATCGACCTGGCGATCCTGGCTGAGACGTTCTTTTGGGAGCACCGTCAGGATGGTCGGCAACGGTTTCATCGCAATGAATATCGGATTCGCCAGCAGCGTGGTGCGGGCGAAGAACGCGAATTGCGTGGCCGAATCTATATCCTCGGGATCGCTCGTCAACTCTTCGAACTCGGTGCTACGGAGCCGGTGCTATTAACCGTTCGTGGTGCCGCCAGCCGACAGTTCGCCAGTCTGTTGCGCGAACGACTCGCCCCGATCGTTGATACCGCGACCCGGATGCGTAACCAGCGGGGGCATAGCGGGCCGGTGCCGCGCGAGGCGTTCTGGTTCCCCGTGACGCCGGGACCGATGACGCGGGTCGGCGGCGAAGAGGGCAAGCAGTCCGAGATGGTCCTGCCAAGCACCACGCTCCCCGAGAAGCAGGAGTTGCCGAGTGGCGGCAAGGCTTTCGTTGATTTTGCCCGACCTTTGATGGTCCCCGCCGATGCCCGCGTGGCTGGCGGTCATTTCGATCAGGTCTGGGAACGGTATCAGCCCCTCTGGGACAAATTCAACGTTATCGGCGATGTCCAGGTCGATGAGTCGATCCCCCTCCCGGATAACACGGAACCAGAAACGCCTGCGCCGCACCTCGCTGTTGTACGCCGAGAGGACGGGGTCGCGGTGGCCCGCGCTGCTGCGGTGGATGCGGCATTGGCGGCGTATGTTGGTCGCGATCCGCAACGGCTGGCCGAATACGTCGATACGCAGGCGCGTAAGCTTGCCCGTGATCCGCAACATCTCACGGCGCAGGACTATAACAAGGTAGCCGCCCACTTATACGAGCGTGTCTCGGTCGAGCGGCCTACAGAAGCTATCGCGCGCTGATCAGGCGGATAACCGCGAGCGGCCCCGGCGCGACCACCTTTCGCGCCGGGGCCGCTCGCGGTTTCCCACCTCCCGCTTCTCCCGAGTCGACATGCTAGACTGCGTCCACGGATACTCGCAGATTGCTTCACGCGTATGGACGGAGTCATTATCACTCGTGATGCTGCTATCCGTACGGCAGAATACCTTTGAAAGGCGATGTCTGAAGAGAGAAGGAGGACATATCGATGGATCCGCTGATCGAGGCGGCAACAGCAACGATCGAGCAGCTGCGGCTTGATATGCACGATGGGCTTGCGGGCGTAGCGCCGGAAAATCTGAATACGCCAGCGTATCCAGATGGCAATACGATCGCCGGTCTGGTGGCGCATATGTATGACGCCGGCAACTATCTACTGCATACCGGTCTACATCTGCCGGTCGTCCGCGATCGCGATGCACAGTTCGCTGCTTCGATCCTCGATGCCGAGACGCTGTTAGCCCATATCGATCGCAGCACCCTGAATTTGCTGGCACTGACCGCGCGCTATACCGCAGCAGAACTCGCCGCCCACCAGGACTTTCGTGGCAACACGACCGTTGGGGCTTGGTTTGTCATGCACACCTGCACCCATCTGCTGGAACATTGGGGCGGTATCCAAACTATTCGCGACGCACATAAGGCCGCGACCACCTTTAAAGAAGCTTAACGTAGCGAGCAGCGCCGCCAACGCTGTGACGCAATTGCATAAGAAAGGAGCGGCATAGCCGCTCCTTTTCTCGTATCCAGGCCCATCACCGCGTCGAACGGAAAGCCACAATCTGTATCGTCTGGCGCTCGTGCCGGAGCGAAAAAAGCGTAGATAAATTCCGCTCTGGAACACCCTTGACAGGGGCGTTGTGGGTGGGTATCATTCACAGTGTTGGCGAGGCGGGGCGCGAGTCCCCCGGACCAACGCAAGGCCCACAATAAAGTTCTCGCAGCCCCTTGATAGGGGCAAGGGAAGTGGGTATCATTACCATGTCGGTTACGACGGGGAAAGTCCTCCGAGTGAATCGACAGCATTGACAATCGGGTTTGACACCGGCAGGCGTTCGCGACGAGAAGTTGTGCGCATGGTCCGCCGCTCCATGAGGGGGCGGCGTTTGTGTCCCCCGGCTGGTACCTTGACAGGTGAAGCGTGGTGCGTGCAACGCTGGTTCCTGCGGGAGTTAGCGTGGTGCATGCGATATATAGAGGAGCGCACACATGGTGCGTCGGGTGGCTTGCGGGCCTGATACCCGGCGGGGAACGCCATGCTTGTGCAACAACAAGCAAGGAATACGGCCGGACGGCGATCCCCAGGGTTGTCCGATCCGGTCTTGTCAGCGAGTTTGATCCTGGCTCAGGAACAACGCTGGCGGCGTGCCTAACGCATGCAAGTCGGGCGGGGCCATCTTTCGGGGTGGTTCAGCGGCGGACGGGTGAGTAGCGCGTGACCGACCTGCCCGCGAGTGGGGGCC
>DATCMP010000390.1:0-1525 GCA_036563365.1 Thermomicrobiales bacterium | reverse complement strand
GAGGGGACGATCGCCTCACCCACCGGCCTCCCACGCCCAGCGGACGATTCGCACTTACCACCGCTAGACCCCCCGCCTCTCACCGCCCGCGTGTAGTGCGTTACAGAGTGAAAGGTGCTATTGGATGGATTATCGACGCCTCGGGCGCACCGATTTGCAGGTCTCCGAGATCGGGTTCGGCGGTGCGCCAGCCGGGCTGCGGAACTATCTCGGCGTCTGGGAACCGGAGAGCGATGACGCCGTCGAACGGATCGTGCAGACGGTGCACCGCGCGATCGAGCAGGGGATCAATTACTTCGACACCGCACCCGGTTACGGCGACGGGCGCGGCGAGGAACTGCTGGGGCTCGGGCTGCGCGGCCAGCGCGACAAGGTGATCGTCGCCACGAAGGTGACGGGTGACGATGCCGACGCGGTACGCCGCAGTGTCGAGCGGAGCCTGACCTTGCTCGGCACCGACACGATCGATCTGTTGCAGTATCACGGCGGCTGGTATACGCAGGAACAGGTGGACACGATCCTGCGCCCCGGTGGCGCGCTGGCGGGGATGCAGGCGGCGCGCGACGAGGGGCTGGTGCGGTTTATCGGCTTTACCGCCGAGGGGCCGAACGGCTTCGCCAGCGATCTGCTCGCTACGGGGGCGTTCGACGTCTTGCAGATTTGCTACAACGTGATCTTCCAACACCCGTACGACCCGAGTCGCCACGCCGGGATCATCTACGATGCCGCCGCGCGGGATATGGGCGTGGTGGCGATGCGCCCGATGACCAGCGGCACCTTCCAACGTTGGCTGGGGATGATCGCGCCGGAGGTGCAGGACGCGGTCGATTGGCACCGCGCGACCCTGGCGTTCGTCCTCTCCAATCCGCTCCTCAGCGTCGCCATCGCCGGGATGCGTTCGCCCGACGAGGTGGACGCCAATATCGCCGCCGCCGCCGACCGCTCGATGCGCGTGGACCTCGATGCGTTGCATACGCGGTATGTGTGAGGGGGCGAAGTGGTGCGAGTGGGCGAGTGGGCGAGTGGGCGAGTAAAGGGGTAGGCGTGGTGGGAAGCTGGTAGCTGATGGTGATAGCGAACCTAACCGGGTCATAAACGGCACTATGGCCGCCCTGCGCCGGTGAGGATTGCCGCGAGGTGGCCCCTCAACTTGAGGCAATGCATTCCTGACGAACCCAGCCCGCGTAGGTGGGCTTTGTGGCGCGTGAGCGCCCTCAAGGCGCGGCTTTAGCCGCCAGCCTCCTCCGATAATGCAGCGCCGGTACCCATCGGGTAGAATGCCTCATGCCCGAAACGTGATCGAAACCACCGGCCTACCGGCCCACTTCGTCCCACTCGCCTACTGAGGTGCCATGAGCGTACCAGCGCGCAAATCAGCCGAGACGACGCTGCGATCCTCCGCGCGCTTGTGGAGCGCGATGCTGATCGGGGTGATCGCGATCCTGTTCGCCTTCCCGGCGGGGATGACCCTGGCGATCATCAACTGGCAGCGGATGGGGATGTTGCAGAAGGCGCGGCGCTATCT
>DATCMP010000389.1:0-10176 GCA_036563365.1 Thermomicrobiales bacterium | reverse complement strand
CCCACGTCCACACCTGCTCCCCCGCCGAGCGGTTGGGGGCCGACGCTGGCACCCTTGAGCGGTGGCAAGCCGTATACCGATCCCGATAACCAATTCTCTTTCAGCGTGCCCGCGAACTGGGCGCAGGGCGATGCCGGGAATAGCGCGGTGGCGTTCGGCCCCGCCGATCGGTCGGCGAACTACACCGTCACGCTCGATAAGGTTCCGGCGAGTACGTCGATCGAGGCGTACAACGCCTCCGCCGAGCAACAGCTGAAGAGCCAGTTCGCGAATTACACGGCGGTCAGCCTCGACAAGGTGGTCGTGACCAATCACCAGGCGTACAAGCGGGTGTCGCGCGCGACGGTGCAGGGGCAGGCGATCCAGTTCGTGCAGGTCTATTTCATCGAGCGGAACACGGCGCACGTCCTCACGTTTGCTTGTCTGCCAGCCGATTTCGACCGACTCACACGGATTTTCGACGGGATCGCCGGTTCGTACGCGGTCGGTAATTAGCGCGTGTGTCGTTATGGCGAGTCGTTGTTTCAGCGGTCTGTTTCGGTGCGCTATCCGCGCTTCCCGTTGTGCATCGAGCGTAGGTCCGGCCCGATGGGGGCCTGTGGAGGCGCGTGCTATACTCTCGCCATGCACCGCTAATCGAAGCGGCTGGTCGGGCTGGTCGCGAGGGTCAGGGTAGTTCGTGGACAACGTATTATCGCACGATGCCGATAGCCAGGGACGCGCTAGCGAACAGCCGCGCGGGAAGGCCGATCTGCATATCCATACGTCCCACGGCGACGCCCTCGATACTCCCGAGGCGGTTGTTGATTGGGCGGAAGCCAATACCGATCTCGATCTGATCGCGATCACCGATCACGATGAGGTCGCGGCTGGGCTGCGGGCGCGCGAGTATGCGTTGCAACGCGGCTACCGCGTCCAGGTCGTGCCTGGGGTGGAGATCACCACGCGCGGCGGGCATCTCCTGGCGCTCGATGTCGACCGCACCTTTCGGATGTTGCGTCCGCTCGAAGAGAGCGTCGATGAGGTTCGCGCGGCTGGCGGTATCTGCATCGCCCCGCACCCGTATAGCTGGCTGACGACCAGTATCGGCGAACGCGGTTTGCAGCGCCTGATGCCGCCGGATGTCGCGGGCAAGCTCGCCGGGATCGAGGTCTGGAACCCGTCGTTGGCCGGGATGGTCGCGCATGAGCGGACCAAGGTGGCGAACGCCTTCCGCTGGAATTTGGCCGAGGTCGGTGGCAGCGACGCGCACGCGGTCGTCTTCATCGGCAGTGCCTTCACCACCTTCCCCGGGCGCACTTGGCAAGATTTCAAGCGGGCACTCGAAGCACGCACCACGCGCGCCTACGGGCGCTTCTGGTCCGCCGCCGAGGTGCGGCCGATCGCGGTGCGGCAAACCGCTCGCGCCTGGTTTGTCAGCCCCGTGACGAAGATTCGCCGGACGCTCGACCGCCGTGGTGCCGTGCCGCTCGCTGCCGAGGCGGGGCAGGTGCCGCAGCGATGAAGATCCTGCTCGTCTCTCCCTACGATTTCACCTATCCGGGCGGTGCGAATGAGCATATCCACTATCTCGCCGCCGAATATCGCGACTGGGGCCACGAGGTCCGGATCCTCGCCCCCGCCTCGCCGAATCGCCCGTTACCCGCCGAACCGGGGCTGCATATTATCGGCAAGCCGGTGCCGATCCACGCGAATGGCTCGAATGCGCGGATTACGCTGTCGTTGCGGCTCTCGAAGCAGGTCAAGGAATATCTGGCTTTCGAAAAGCCCGATGTGGTTCATCTGCACGAACCGCTGATGCCCGCGCTGCCGCTGACCGTGTTGTACCATGCCGAGGCGCGCAAGGTGGGGACGTTTCACGCCTTTGCCGAATCGAATCTGGGTTATTTCTACGCCCGCCCCTTGCTGCAACCGGTCATCGAGCGCCTCGATGCGCGGATCGCCGTCTCGCCGCCCGCCGCCAGCTTCGTCGGGCGGTATTTCGGCGGCGATTATCGGATCATCCCGAATGGGATCGAGATCGATGGCTTAGGTGACGTCATGCCGCTGCCGCAATATCGCGACGGTCGCCCGACGATCCTCTTTCTAGGACGCTTCGAGGAGCCGCGCAAAGGCTTCCGCTATTTGCTGCGCGCCTTCGCCCTGGTGCGCGAGCAGTTCCCCGATGCGCGGCTGCTCGTGGTTGGTGGGGGCGATGTGCAGCGGTACAGCGAGGAGTTGGCCCGCAGCGGTGCGGAAGGGGTTGAGTTCACCGGTTACGTCGATAACGATGTGAAGTCGCGATATTACATGAGCTGCGACGTCTTCTGCTCACCGTCGACGAAAGGCGAGAGCTTCGGGCTGATCCTGCTCGAAGCGATGGCCTCCGGTCGCCCGGTGGTGGCCTCGCGGATCCCCGGCCACGCCAGCGTGATCACGCATGGCGAGGATGGCTGGTTGGTATCGCCGCAGGATCCGGTCGCCCTGGCGCTCGGCCTGGTGCGGATGCTGGCCGACCGCGATCTGCGCGAGCGAATCGCGAATGCCGGACGACGGACCGCCCAGCGCTATGCGTGGTCGGCGATCGCCCGGCGCGTCCTCGCTGTCTACCGTGGGCAGGCCGATCCGGCATTCGACACCGGCATGACCGCTACTCTCCCTGCGGGTGTCTCATGATCAATGAGCGAATGCAGGAATGGGGTCGCGTCCAGGCGCGTCGCGTGGCCACCTGGATCCGCTGGACCGGCCTCACCCCGAATGCGCTGACGATCATCGGCCTGCTCCTCAATTGCATCGTCGCGGTGATCCTCGGTCGCGGCTTCCTGTTCATCGGCGGGATCGCCGTCCTGGTCGCCGGGCTCTTCGATCTCCTCGATGGGGCGATGGCGAAGATCACCGATCAGATGACGCCGTTCGGCTCGTTCCTCGACTCCACCCTCGACCGCTACTCCGAGGTTATCCTCTATGGTGGCCTGCTGGTCTATATCCTCTCGACGCCCGATGCCAAGGTGGGCGCGATCCTGATCCATCTAACGATTTGCGGCTCGATCCTCGTTTCCTACGCCCGCGCCCGGGCCGAGGCGCTGGGCTATAAGCTGCAAGTCGGCCTCCTCGCCCGCCCCGAACGGATCGTCATCCTGGCGGCTGGCCTCATCCTCGGCTATCCGCTCTGGGCGCTCTGGTTGCTGGCGATTTTCACGAATGTCACCGCGGTACAACGGATCTATCACCTCTGGAGCACCACCACACAATCGGCGCGCAAAACCTCGGCGCACGAGAGCTAGGCGCGGTGGATCGCCGATGGTGCCTCGTCGCAGACCGGAGCGATCAGCGCCTTCTAATCGGCCCTGAGCGATGTTTGCGCTGATCGGCGTCACCGCGATCCTCCTTCTGTCGATCGCCCTGATCGTGTTCCGCCCGCATGGCTTGAACGAAGCAAGGGCCGCGGTCGCCGGTGCCGTCGCTTTGCTCCTCTTCCGTTTCGCCAGCTTCGCCGATCTTATGCAAGTGACGCGCGAGGTCGCCGATGTCCTCCTCTTCCTAGTCGGGATGATGATCCTCACCGCTGTGGTGGAGCGTTCGGGCCTCTTCGATTTGCTGGCACTCTGGACGGCGCGTGCGGCGCGCGGGTCCGGGTATCTGCTTTTCCTCGGGGTCTTCCTGCTCGGCTTCGCGATCACCGCCTTGCTCTCGCTCGATGTCACCGTCCTTGTCCTGACACCGATCGTCTATGCGCTCGCCGTGCGCCTGCAGGTTAAGGCATTACCGTATCTGTTCGTCTGTACCTTCGTGGCGAATACCGGCTCGCTGCTCCTGCCGATCAGCAACCTCACCAATCTGCTCGCTTACGGCCTGCTCGACCTCGGCTTCATCAACTTCGCGCGGCTGATGTTCTGGCCGCAGCTCGCCGCGCTCGCGGTGAATATCGGCGTCTTCTTCCTGATCTTCCGGCACCAGCTGCCCCGCCGGTTCGACCGTGACTCCCTGCCCGCACGCCCGGAAGGGGTGGACCCGCGGTTCCTCCGCGTTTCGGCGGTCACCCTCACCCTGGTGTTGCTCGCCCTCGTCGTCGCCGGGGTGCGAACCTGGCCGATCGCCATCCCGGCATTAATTGGCGGCGTGGCCCTCGCCGCGCTCGGGAGCGGTTGGCGCAAGGTTGCACCGCGTGCGATCGTCGGCGAGGTTTCCTGGAGCCTGATCCCATTCATCATCGGGATGTTCACCCTGATCCGTGGCGCGGAGCGGGTCTGGATGGCTCACCTCGGGGGTTGGCTGACCCTCGCCGCGCACGGCCTGCCCGATCTGCTGCTTGTCGCGTTCGGCACCGGGATCGGCGCGAATCTGGTCAACAATATCCCGATGATCGGGGCGGCGATCGGGCTGCTCGGCAATGCCACGCCCGCCGCGCGGGAACCGCTCGCGCTGGCCGCCGTCCTCGGCGCGAACCTCGGGCCGACGGTGACGCCGTTCGGCTCGCTCGCCACCCTGCTGTGGCTGACGATTGTCCGGCGCAAGGGTGAGCAACTTTCGACGCTGGAATATATGCGCGTCGGTATCCTGACCGCCCCGCCGACGTTGCTGGCGGCGACGGTCGCCCTCTGGCTGGTGATTCGGTAAGGGAAGGGGAGATGATCGGCGCATTGCAGCACGCGATACGCTCTGCCAGGAGGGGTGTATGAGGGCCGCGCCGAGCGTTGCCCTGATCAATGACCTCGTGCCTCGCCTTTTCCCGCATGGGCCGCGCTACACCGTTGAGCGCGTGACGGAGGGCGTCTCCACATTCGTCTACCGGCTCACGACCGACGAGCACTCGTGTTACCTGCGGGTGTTGCCGGAGGCCGGGAGTACGTTCGCTCCTGAAGTGCGTGTCCATCAGGTGCTGCGGGCGCGCGGTGTGCTGGTCCCCGACCTCCTCTGCTATGAGCCATATGTCGATGCGTTGGGTCTCTCGGTGATGGTGACGACGACAATACCCGGTCAATCGATCGCGCAGGAGGGGCTCGGCCCTGCTACGCCCGCCACCCTCGTCGCCGCGGGGCGCGACCTGGCGTTGATCAATAGCGTCGCGGTCGCCGGTTTCGGGTGGCTCGATAGACATTTGCCGACACCCACCGCCCTCACTGCCGAGCATCCGAGCAACCGGGCTTTCCGTACCGAGCTCCTGGAAGCCGATCTCGCGCGTCTCGGCGAAAATATCCTCGGGCCTGCCGTTATTGCTGCTTTGCACGCGATCATTGCGCGGTACGACTACTGGCTCGACGTGCCACAGGCCCATCTCGCGCACGGCGACTTCGACGTCACGCATATCTTCGCGCACGCGGGGCGGTATAGCGGCATCATCGATTTCGGGGAGATACGCGGCACAGATCGCTGGTACGATCTCGGCCATTTCGCGCTGCGCGATGGCGAGCGTTTCGCCACTCCATTGTTGCCGGACCTTCTTGCCGGCTATCGGTCGGTCACGCCGTTGCCGACTGACGCCGAGGCGCGGATCACGTTCTCCTCGCTATTGATCGGTTTGCGTCTTCTTGCGCGGTCGGTGGAGAAGCGTGGTCAGGCAAACGTTGACCGAAGTGCCCTGCGCGCGGTGAAGCGGGCGCTCATGATACTGTAGACAAGGCCGAGGCCCGCAGCGCCACTGCGGGCCTCGGCCTTGCTTCATGCTGCTGATGAGGGTCCGGGTTAGCTTGCGCTGTCATCGCCCTGCTGTTGCAGCCAGTCCCGGGCGGCGGCGAGTCGCGCCAGTGTGGCTTCCTGACCGAGGACGTGCATCATCTCGAAGAGGCCGGGGGTGGCGGTACGCCCGCTGAGCGCGACGCGGATCGGCATGAAGACCTGGCCCGCCTTGAGGCTGAGTTCCTCGCCGAGTGCGCGTAAGCGTGCTTCCGTCCCCGCCTGATCGCTCACATCACCTTCGGTCAACGCCTTGTGCGCCACTTCCAGAACGTTCAAGACGATTTCGCGGGTCAGCTTCTGCTTCTTGGAGACCAGCGCTTCCATGCTGTATTCGACGGTCGGCGTGAAGAAGTACGAGGTCATCTCCGGCACCTCGCTCAGCCGCTTGATCCGCTCCTTCTCCAAGGCGACCACTTGTTTGACATAACCGGCTGGGGTGTCTTCCGTGATCACCCCCGCTTCGCGCAGATAGGGGAGGGCGCGTGTAACGACCTCATCGAGGGTCAGGATATGATTGATGTACTGGCCGTTCATCCATTCGAGCTTCTGGTGATCGAAGATCGCCGAAGAGGCTTTGACCCGGTCGAGGTCGAACTTCTCGATCAACTCCTCCTTGGAGAAGATTTCGGTCTTGTCGTCCCACGACCAGCCGATGATCGCCAGGTAGTTGAGCAGGGCTTCGGGGATGATCCCGTTGGCGCGGAATTCCTGCACGCTGGTCGAGCCATGCCGCTTCGAGAGTTTCTTGCGGTCGGTCCCGAGCAGCAGGACCATGTGGGCGATCTGCGGCATCTCCCAATCGAAGGCGCGATAGAGCAGCACATGGAGCGGCGCGGTCGGGATCCACTCCTCGGCGCGGAGGATGTGGGTGATCGCCATCAGGTGGTCATCGACCACGTTCGCCAGATGGTAGGTCGGGAAGCCGTCCGACTTTATCAGGACGGCATCTTCGAGGGTGCGGGTGTCGACCGTGATCTCGCCCCGGACGAGATCGGTGAAGCTGACGACCCCTTCAAGCGGCACCTTCAACCGCACAACCGGCTTTTCGCCCGCCGCGAGTTTCTGCTGGACTTCCTCACCCGGCAGATCGCGACAGTGGCGATCGTAGCCGGTCGGCAGGATATTTTTGGCCTGGCGCTCCTGGCGGACCTGGGCCAGGCGCTCGGTGGAACAGAAGCAGTAGTACGCATGCCCATGCTCCACCAGCCAATCGGCGGACTGCTGGTAGAGATCTCGGCGTTCGCTCTGCATGTACGGGCCGTAGTCGCCGCGCTCCTTGTCGGGGATGGGGTTGGCGTGCGCGTCGATCGCGATCCCCTCATCCCAGTCGAGCCCCAGCCAGGTCAGCCCGTCGGTGATACTGCCGAGAGAACGTTCGATTAGGCGCTTGCGGTCGGTATCCTCGATCCGCAAGACGACCGTCCCGCCGTGGTGACGAGTGAAGAGCCAGTTGAACAATGTCGTGTGCGCCGAGCCGACGTGGAGGTCGCCCGTAGGGCTCGGCGCGAAGCGCGTACGGATCGGCTTCGTGGTTTCCCCGGTCATCGCCTTCATTTCCTTCCCCGCCCGGTGTCCGCACCGGGCCGTGTGATTGCGCCATTCTAGCGCTTGGAATCGTACAGGGAAGGGGACGCTCGCGGCAAATAGTGTGAGGGGGTTGTGCCTACCGGTGTTCGCGAATGCGCGAGGCTAGGAGATCAGTCATAGGAGATCAGTCATGTGTACGTAACCACGCGGGCTGCCGTGTGTTAGAATAATGAGGATTGGGCATGAATTCGGCGTGCTTTAGCATGAGGCATGCATCGAGATGGAGGATAGTACCCTTGCGCCTGAAACCGTGGTATATGCTGGTCATCATCGTCGCCCTGGCCCTGGTGGCCGGGTGGGTTGTTTCCCCGGGTGACCGCCTCGATCCATTCAAGTGGAAGGCGGATATGGCGATCCGGGAAGGGCTCGATCTCCAGGGTGGGCTGCAAGTCCTGCTGGAAGCCCGGCCGCCCGCCGGTCAGACGGTCGGCGCGAGCGAACTGGCCGGTACGCGCGATACGATCGAGCGCCGCGTCAGCGGCCTCGGGGTCAGCGAGCCGGTGATCCAGACGCGCGGCAACAACCAGATCATCGTCGAGCTGCCGGGGATCAAGGATCCGCAAGAGGCGGTACAAACCCTCCGCGAGACGGCACTGCTCGAAATCGTCTCTTCCGGGGCCACGCCGCTGACCCCAGGCCAGACGATTACCACCTCGCTCGGCGGGCCGGAAACGCTGGCGGGCGCACGCGCCACCCCCACCGCGAATGGTACGCCCGGCACCACGGCGACCCCCGCCGCTGCCCCGACGCCAAGCGCTACGAGCGGGCAGGTCTATCAGACGGTGGTCCAGGGCAAAGACCTCGATGATGCGTTCCCGACCACCGATCAGGTTGGCACGATCGTTGTCGGCTTCCGCCTCAAGGGCGCGGCGGCGGATAGCTTCTATACCTTCACGAGTACGAATATCGGCAAGTACATGTCGGTCGTGGTTGACAAGCAGGTGATCAACACCGCCTCGATCAACGGTGCGATCAGCACGCAGGGGATCATCCAGGGGATGAGCCAGGACGAGGTCAATAAGCTGGTCCTGCAACTGAAGTCCGGCGCACTGGAAGTGCCGCTCGAGGTGGTCCAGAGTCGCACCGTCGGACCGACCCTCGGCGCGGACTCGATCCGCAAGAGTATCGAGGCCGGTATCGTGGGGCTGTCGATCGTCGCCCTGTTCATGATCTTCTACTACCGGCTGCCCGGTCTGCTCTCGGTGTTGGCCCTCTTACTCTATACCCTTTTCTCCATCGCCGTCTATAAAGTGCTCGGGGTGGTGCTGACCCTGGCCGGTCTTGCGGGCTTCATCCTCTCGATCGGCATGGCCGTCGATGCGAACGTGCTGATCTTCGCGCGGATGAAAGAAGAACTCCGGCTCGGTCGCACCCTTTCCTCGGCAATCGAAGGGGGATTCGAGCACGCCTGGCCGTCGATCCGCGACTCCAACATCTCGACGATGATCAGCTGCGGTATCCTCTACTGGTTCGGGCGCTATGTCGGGGCGAGTATCATCCAGGGCTTCGCGCTGACCCTCTTCCTCGGTGTGGCCGTCAGCATGTTCACCGCCGTGACCGTGAGCCGGACTTTCCTGCGGCTGATGGTCGATGCCGGTGTTGCGCGGCACCCGCGCTGGTATGGCACCGACGTGCTCCCGCACACAGGCCGGGCACCATTACCAGCCGGCGATTAGCTCCGGTGGAGTATAGGTCGGCCCGTGCTGACTTCGTGCTGCATACTTCTCGCTTCGTACTGCAAATGGGGGAGACGTGTTCGACATCGTCAATAAGCGCAAATGGTTCTTTCTCTTCTCGGGGCTCATCATGGTCCCCGGTATCGTCTTCCTGCTCCTCGGCGGGTTGAAGCTGGGGATCGACTTCACCGGCGGCACGATCTGGGAGCTGAAATTTAATGCGCCGATCGCCTCGTTGGATGTGCGGTCGGTCCTCACGCAGAACGATTATGATGGTGCCTCGGTGCAACTCGCCGAGGACAACACCGTCTTGATCCGCGGGCGCGAGTTGAAAGAGGGTTCGGACGAGAAGGCTCGCCTGGCGGATGCCCTGAAGTCGCGCTTCGGTGACTTCACCGAGTTGCAGATTCAGACGGTCGGGCCGACGGTCGGCACCTCGATCAGCCAGCGCGCCTTCCTGGCGGTCGGGCTGACCTCGATCGGCATCCTGCTCTATCTCGCCTACGCTTTTCGCAACGCGCCGCACCCATTCCGCTACGGCGTCTGCGCGATCGCGGCGATGTTGCACGACGTGGTAGTGGTCGTCGGGATCTTCGCTATCTTGGGGTATTTCTTCGGAGTGGAGGTCGATGCCCTCTTCGTGACGGCCTTGCTGACGATCATCGGTTTCTCGGTCCACGATACGATCGTCGTCTTCGACCGTATCCGCGAGAATGCCAGCCGTCGTGGTGCGCCCGAATTCAGCGAGACGGTCAACTACAGCCTCGTACAAACCCTCGTACGCTCACTCAATACCTCCCTGACCGTCATGTTCACCCTGCTCGCCCTCTATCTCTTCGGCGGCGAGACGATCAAGAACTTTATTCTGGCGTTGCTGATCGGGATCATCAGCGGCACCTATTCCTCGATCTTCAATGCCAGCCTCCTGCTGGTCGTCTGGGAGCGCGGCGATCTCGATCGGTTCTTCGGGCGCTTCCGCCGCCAACGCGCCGCCGCGACCGCGTAGCGCCTTTCTCGCCCCGCGTACCGTTCGCCCATGGCCCAAGCTTGGGGCAAGGCGCTCCGGTGGGCGGGGTGAATTTTCTGGGTTGCCGGGATTCGCTGTACTATACTTTCGCCGCCGCGATCTGTGCTGTGATGCGCTGGCAAAACGGACCGTAGGGATTCAACGGCATTGCAGGTAAAGACGCAGACTGGGCATAGGACGGTGGCACCAGAACCCGCCACGGCACTCGCCGTGGCGCATACGCGGCCCCTG
>DATCMP010000385.1:0-23799 GCA_036563365.1 Thermomicrobiales bacterium | reverse complement strand
CTGAGGGTGTTGTCGTCGACCTGCACGCCAGGTAGGTACAGGCGATTCGCCTCGATCCCGAGCGCGACCCCCTTATCGACATTCGGCTTGATAATCAGCGGCTCGTATGGTTTCCAGGCCCCATAAATCGCCACCTGATAGTCGATCGGGTTGACGACGTGAATCCCCTGAAGATCTTTCTGGATCGCGCGGGCGGCTGCCACCTGTTCCGGCTTGAGATCGGCGCTGCCCGCCGGAACTTTGATCGAGCGTTGCGCCGCACGCTTCTCTTTGCCTGCTAATGCGATCTCCGTCTCGATCGGGTCGCGGATCGCCTCGACCGCGACGCCGAGCGCCGCCGCCAGGCGCGCGTAGGTTTCTTCACGCCGTGGCTGATCCCCATAGAGTTCCGCAGGGCGGATGATGACCACATCGGGCATGGCGAGTTGGTTTGCCAGTGTGACATATATCGCCTGGCGTTGGAGTTTGCCCTCGTCGGTCTCGTCGTCCGGCAGGTTCGCCGGCACGATCGCGACTGACCAACTCTTGACATTATCGGCCAGCGGTTTGCGGTCGCGGTCGTAGATCATGCCACGCGCGGCGGGCAGCGGGAAATCACGCCGGTTGAACTGCTGTTGGGCATCGATCGAGCGTTGCTGATCAACCACCTGGAGGTAGAAGAGTCGCCCGGTAAGCGCCGCGAATGAACTGACCGCCAGCCCCTTGAAGACCAGGGTGCGCCGCGTCAGGCGGATCTGATCCTTGGTCCGCTCCGGCGATTTCGGTCGCTTCTTGTCGACCATCCGCTCGATTTCGATCCGCTTCTTGGGGCGGAAGGTCGGTTGGTAACGTTTACGCACGAGCATAGCTATCGTTCCGTCCAATCCAACGATCGAATAACTGAATAATCAGGTAGAGCGGCGGGACCACGACCGCGTTGAGCAAGCTCCCCAGTAAGGCCAACCGCAACGTCCCGAGCAGATTCAGCTGACTCCCCCCTGTCGGCCCCAGATGTACCAGGGTGAGGAGCCAAGTTAAAACAAAGACGGTTGCGCTATGGGCGGCGGTTGCCGCGATCGTCATCAACAGGGGGAAGAGCAACCCGCTCTGGAAGAAGCGGCTGCGCCCCAACCAGCCGATGACCGCCACCGGTAGGAAGCCCAGCGCCGTGGTGCCGAGCGGCGTCAACGTCAACAGATCGACGAAGATCCCGATTCCGAAAGCCCAGAAGAGCCCTTCGCGCGGCTCACGCGAGGCGCTCCACAAGAAAAGGCTGACCAAGACGAGATCGGGCGTGATACCGATGATGCGCCCCATTGGCACAACGGTGGTCTGGAGGAGTGCCAGGCACAGTATGAAGATGCCGAAGATAATCCGTGGCATGGCCGACTTTATCCTCCCGCCACGCACAAGACGGACTACGGATCGCTCGGCGAGAATGCGCCACGCTGCTCGCTGCCCCGAACCACGCCGTAAGCGATACCGCTGAACGCGGTACGCGAGTACCCACCACTGATCGGTTTTTAAGGATAGCATAGCCCTAACAGGCCGGACAACGCTCAGGCACCTGCCACGTAGGGTTGATGTGCGAGGCGTTGGCGCTGCTGGCTGGTGGCCGAACCCTGAGAACGGCTTCGGGGTTCGGCCACCAGCCACATCCCAGATAGACGTCTTGGCCTGCCACTCCCAGTTGTAGAGATCGCGCAGTCGCATTGTCCCGGTCTGTTTCAGGAACAATGGGTCTTCCTGTCCCCGATCCTTTTCGTATAGAGTAGTAGGATTGTTGGGGAAGGCAGAGGTAACCGAGGTTGTTGCGAGAGGACACCCACGATAACTGGGAACGTGGCACAATACCCCCTCGTCGAAGCCTGACCCTTCCCTGGTGCATGGGCGATTTCCTCTGAGCGGTGTCCGCCGCCATGCCAGTTACGTGCGGGTATATCCCCCCGGCGATGGCCTGGGGTGCCACACGGCAACGGATGTGAGTGTTAGGGAATGGGATGTCCGCAACAGCGCCCAGCGAAATCCGCATCGCGGGTCGTTGCCTGGGGTGCTACACCCACAACGTCACCTACCCCTGTGTCACTGCCTGTCCGTCTCGACGGTGCTCTCCCCGCACAGCCAACAGCGATCATTGGTCGCGAGGCTGAACTGGCCGTGCTGCGTGATTTGTTGTGGCGGGGCGATCGTCGCCTGGTCACCCTGTTCGGGCCGGGCGGGGTCGGCAAGACCACCCTGGCAATCGTCGCCGCCGCCGCCGCCGATAATTTCACCGACGGGGTCGCTTTTGTCGATCTCTCCGCGCTGACCGATGCGGCGACCGTACCGCCGTCGATCGTCGCCGCGCTCGGTCTATGCGGCAGCCTGGCACAGACTGGGCAAGAGATTCTGCACGGTGCGTTACGCGAGTGCGACCTCTTGCTGGTGCTCGATAACTGCGAACATCTGCTCGGCCTTGCCCAATCTGGGCAATCGGGCGCAAATTGCCGGTAACGCGACGGTAAACGTCAGCGAGATTGCGCCACCTGTCCGCGATTTAACCGGCGCATTCAACGTTACAGGAGGGGCGTTATGTGCGGCACGACGTTTTGCGGAGAATCGCCCTTCCGCTCCTTTGCTCGCGATAGTTTGCCTGAGCGGTAATAATCGTCACACGTTACGATAGAAAAGGTGCACAATGGCTGAACCATTTGTTGTCCAAATTGAACGCGGAACAGGGACCGGTACGCGCTTCACGCTCGGGGCTACGGCGACCATCGGCCGCCAACAGGGTTTGGAGATCACCGTACAGGATACCCAGGCGTCGCGGCAACACGCCCGACTCGAAGTGCGCGAAGAACGGGTGCTCCTGACCGATCTGGGCGCGGCGAATGGCACCTTCGTGAATAACGAGCGGATCAGCGGTGTGGTAGCCCTCCTGCCGGGCGACACGATCCAGGTCGGCGAGACGACGTTGCGGTTATTGGGGGCGACCGTGCCGCAAGTAAAGGTGGTCGCTGCGGACCCGCCGCAAGCGCAGACCGTCGTCGCTACCCCACCTCCCGTGGCTTCCCCGGTGGCGGTTACGGCAGCGGATATGCCGCGGTTAGGCCAGGGTGGCCCGCCGACCGCTATCCCCGCCTCACCAGCGAACCGGATGCCGCTATTGATCGGGTTGGGGATCGGGACATTCTTGCTCTTGTGTATTTGTGTCGCGACGGTGCTGGCGCTGGTCGCACGCTGAGAGCGTCTGCTGTCGTTGCCTGTGACGTATGGAACGCCGGTAACGGTGATCCTGAGCGAAACTGCACTGTATCCTATTTCGTCGCCGGCTCTCCGTCGCCTTGCCCTTCGGCCTCCTCGCGGATCAATTCGGCGAGATCGCGCCGGTCCTCGGGCGTGAGCGTCGCGCTTTCGAGGAGATCGGGGCGGAAGCGCAGCGTGCGTCGGAGCGCCTCGCGGCGTCGCCAGCGCGCGATCTTGGCGTGATGGCCGCTCAGGAGGATCGGCGGCACGCCGCGCTCCCGGAACGTAATCGGGCGGGTATAGTGCGGGCCTTCCAGGATACCGGACGTGTGCGATTCCTCGGTGAGCGAGGCGGCCTCGATCACGCCGGGGAGGAGGCGCGTGGTCGCGTCCACGATCACCATCGCCGCGAGTTCGCCACCGGTCAGCACATAGTCGCCGAGCGAGAGTTCATCGGTGATGATCAGGTCGCGCACCCGTTCATCGAAGCCCTCGTAATGGCCGCAGAGCAGCGCGACGCGCGGCTGTTGGCTAAGCTCTTCGGCGACGTGCTGGGTGAAGCGCCGACCGGCTGGCGAGAGGAGGATGACCGGCACCCCGGCGCGCTCATCACCGAGCGCCGCTTCGACCGCGCGCACGATCGGCGGCGCTTGCAAAACCATCCCCGCGCCGCCGCCGTATGGCGTGTCATCCACGGTGCGATGGCGATCGGTCGCCTGCTCGCGCCAATCGTGGAGTGCGATCTCGATCAACCCGCGGTCGGCGGCGCGTTTGATGATACTCTCGCTCAACGGGCCGGTGAACATCCCGGGGAAGAGGGTGAAGATCTCCCAGCGCATCCCCTGACCGCCCCTCCGCTTCTGGCCCACCCACTGCTTACCGATTGAAGAGATAGACTGCCTCGACATTGCTGAACTGCCCGCGCGCGACGATGCTGGTCGCGCCCTGCGGGATCGCCGCCCAATTCTCGGCGCTCATGCCGCAGATAACACTCCCGTCTTCGAGCGCATCGGTGCGGAAGAGGAAGACCGGTTCCTGACCGGGCAGATTGTACCAGAGCATCACCGGCTCACTCGGCGCGAACATCGCCTTGGCGGTCAGCTCCGTGCCTGTGAGATGCGCGCTGGCAAGGAGCGCAGTGGTAGGGAAGGTAACGTTGATCGGCGTGTCGCCAACCGCCAGTTCGACCGTATTCGCGACGGCCTGGCCGCCACCCTGATAGGTCATGATCAGCGCACGTACCTCTTCGGGGTTTTCTTCGATATAGGCGCTGAGTTGCGGATCGTCGGCGGTTGCCATCGTGAGCCCCTGGGCGGCGCACTCGACGTCACACTCCATCGTATCCGGCGCGGAGTTCGACCACGCTAGCATCGTGCGAAAGGTGAGCCCGGTGCCGCTCGGTGCGGTGACGCGCAATCGCAGCGTAGCGGTCTTGATCTCGGTCGGGCCGATCCCGTTGAAGGAGACGATGACGACCCGATTCTCCAGGTCGATCCTCTCGACCCAGGTTTGATTCTGCTGGTTCGGGTCGGGTTTCAGCCTATCAGAGGAGGTGAAATCGACTAACTCGACCCCGGCTGGCAGGGCGGTGAACGTGCGTACCTGACTCGCACCGCCGAAATCGAAGTTCCGCGAATCGTTGGTCGCGCGGATCGTCAGCGCGATCAGATCACCGGTCCGCGTTTGCACATTCGGGCTGATCGCCTGTCCCGGCCAGACGCGTGGTAGCCCCGGGGTTCCGATCGTGCAGCCGGTGAGCGCGACCAGCACCGTGCCGAGGAAGAGTAGCGTGAAGAAAGCCCGACGTGGCGCGCGCGGCCCGTTCGCCAGCATCCCTGTTCGCTGCTCACTCTTCGATCGTCTTCTGAGCTGCGGCTGTGCCTGCATCGTCCCCCCTTGGTTCACCGGTTCGTCGCATCGTGGGCATTCGCGCAGATCGTGGCAGCAGGCGCGTAATCGTCGTCTGCCACCACAACTTCTTAGCGAAACGACTCAGCGGCCCGGCAGTTGCCTATGGACTGCCTGCAAGCAACTCGCTTCGCTCGTCGTCAGTCATCGATCTGCGTTCCGGCTCATCCTCGTCGTTCGTCTTCTGTTTCACCTTCCGGTCGTGTTGTCGCTGCGGCTGGTTGCGGGCCGCGCGGGTAATCGGCCTCGCTGCCGATCCAGGTCGCCCCGTCGGTGTAAGCTTCCTTCTTCCAGACCGGGACGATCTCTTTCAACCGCTTGAGGACGTATTCGCAGGCCGCGAATGCTTCCTGGCGGTGCGGCGCGGAGACGGCGATCACCACGCTCGCTTCGCCGATGGTGAGCAGCCCGGTCCGGTGGACGATCGCCACGCGCCGCAGACCCCAGCGCTCGGCGATCTCGTCCGCGACGCGCGCCATCATCTTCTCGGCGGCGGCGGGGTACGCCTCGTATTCGAGCGCGACCACCTCTTTGCCGAGCGAATTGTCGCGCACGGTGCCGGTGAACGAGACCGTCGCGCCCGCTGTCGGGTCTTCGACCGCCCGGATCACCTCGTTCACGTCGAGCGGCGTGGCGACCACCTTGAAGAGTCGCCCGGTCGTCGCCTGGCTGCCCCCGCTGACCGGCGGTATCACCGCCAGCTCGTCGTTGTCGGCGAGCGTCTGCCCGAGGGGGGCGTATTCCTGGTTAATCATGAACATCGTCGAGGGGCGCATCGCGATCAGGCGTGGCTGGTCGGCGATGAGCTCGTTGATCAGCGCGCCGACAGTTGTGCCAGGCGGGACCTCACGCGTCTCTTCCTCGCGACCGAGATGTTCACGCCAGAGCGCGAAGTAGCGGAGTGTGATCTTCATCGGGTTCCTTTCGTGGGTCTTCGCCGGCGTGCGTCTTTTGCTAGGTGAGGCGTTGGTGACGCCATCATGCAGATTGTAGCATCCACCCGTCGCCGATTATTCCGCTGCTCGTGTGGGTATTGGTCGCTTATTTCGCGGTCTTGGCGCTATGCGGCGAATTTGATTGACATGAACACCGACCGTCACTATAGTGGGTAGTGGCCCGATACACTTCCGTGCGGTGCCAGCCTGCGCTCGCAGGCGCGATTGTTCTCGTAGGAGTTCGGAGCGGATGGACAGTCCTTACCCTAGTACCAGGCGCCGGGAAGGCGGCGACGAGTAGCGCGGGTGTAGCGATTCCCATTGGCCCCGCTCTCTCATCGCCTGATGAGGGAGTTTCTTTCCCCCATTCCTTCCCGTCGCTTCGCAGCAACGAGGAGGGGGTTCCGAGCGAGTCCACAAATCAGTTCTGAGTTGAGCGATTGGAGACCGATCGCTTGCTACTGCTGCTCGCGTGCGCTGACGAGATGAGCTTGTCTGCCGTGCGCGCTGGCGTCGTGGCCTCTTGATCGTGGCTTGCTCCCCCCCACACCATGGCCGATCCGCTCCACGCGGATCGCGCGACTGCGGACGCCGATGCGGCGAGGAATGGAGGCGCGATGCTGAACCAGGCGAACGATGTTCAGGAGCAAATGGAGTCGGAGCTGCGCGGGCTCCTCTCGGTGCAGCAGTGGGCGAATCTCGGTCGGCGGATGGATGGTTATGCCCCACCCGACGTGGCCGAATTTCTGGAGCGGTTCGATCCGGCCACCCGTTCGGTCGTCTTCCGCGCCCTGCCGCGCCACCACGCGAGCGAAGTCTTCGGTTACCTGGAGCCGGAGCGACAGGAAGCGCTGCTGCACGACCTAACCGGCGCGCAGACCCGCGAACTCCTGGCCTCGTTGCCGCCCGATGACCGCACGGCGCTGCTGGCCGAACTGCCCGCCAACGTGACCCAACGGCTGCTGACCACCCTTTCAGCTGGCGATCTCGCCGAGGCGCGGCACCTGCTCGGCTACCCGGAAGAGAGCGTGGGCCGCTTGATGACGCCCGACTTCGTGCGCGTGCGGGCGGATGGGACCGTCGCGGAAGGGCTGGCGCATATCCGCCGCTATGGCCGCAACGCCGAGACCCTCGACGCGATCTACATCATCGATGCCGCCGGGCATCTGATCGACGACCTCGATCTGCGGGTCTTCGTGCTGGCCGATCCGAACGAGATGGTCGCCTCGCTGATGGATGGCGCGTACGTCGCCCTGCGGGCGACCGATGATCGCGAGGAGGCGGTGCGCGCGATGAAGCGCTACGATCGCGTGGCGCTGCCGGTGATCGACTCCGATGGCAAGCTCCTCGGGATCGTCACCGCCGACGATGTCTTCGATGTGGCCGAGGAGGAGGCGACCGAAGATTTCCAGAAGATGGGCGGCATGGAGGCCCTCGATACGCCCTACATGCAGACCGGTATCGGGGCGATGATCCGCAAGCGCGGCGGCTGGCTCGCGGCCCTCTTCCTCGGCGAGATGCTGACAGCGACGGCGATGGGCTACTTCGAGGACGAGATCGCCAAGGCGGTCGTCCTAGCCCTCTTCGTGCCGCTGATCATCAGTAGCGGCGGCAATTCCGGGTCCCAGGCGACCTCGCTGATCATCCGCGCGATGGCCTTGCGCGAGGTGCGGCTGCGCGACTGGTGGCGGATCATGGTGCGTGAGTTGCCGACCGGTCTGGCGCTCGGCGCGATCCTCGGCGTGATCGGCGTCCTGCGGATCCTCGCCTGGCAGGCGCTCGGCTGGACGAACTATGGCCCCCATTACCTGCTCGTCGCCATCACCGTGGGGCTCAGTCTGATCGGCGTCGTCCTTTTCGGCACCCTCGCCGGTTCGCTCCTGCCGTTCGCCCTGCGCCGCGTCGGCTTCGATCCGGCCAGCGCCTCGGCCCCGTTCGTCGCCACCCTCGTCGATGTCACCGGCCTAATCATCTACTTCACCGTTGCCAGCGTGATGCTGCATGGGACGTTGCTGTAAGTGGGTGGGGTTAATCAGTGCCGATATGAGAAATAGCAGGAGGGTGGAAAGTTAATGCCCTCCTGCGGAGGCTCTTCCGCCATTGTAAAGCTGGGCGCTCGATGCACCAATAGCTTATCGTCGCGACGATGATCGCGACTCCGATAAAGGCCAAAAGTTGAAAGATAAAGGCGTTGCGGGTCGATTGGATCGATGTATCTGGAAGCTCATTGAGCAAGGGACGATGCCACAGGTAGAGGCTGTAAGAGATGAGTCCGAGGAATTGAAAGGTGTTGGAGGAAAGAGCAGCGCGTAGCTTGGACTCGCGCGACTGAAAAATTGTGGCTGCCAATATGAAGGCAAAGCTCACGCCGGCAAAGGTACCGAAATAGACCCATGCCGTCGCGCTGGTATGTCGTAATAAGAGCGTAAAGATTAAGAGCATGCTGCCAGAGACTCTGAGGGCCATAACGATCCACGTACTGATCGTTGAATGTTCTCGGAGTGCAGAGCACGCCACCGCCACTATCATCCCTGCTACAAAGGTATCAACCTGTGCCAGTGGTCCGAAATAAACATCTGGTCGATCTGGCAAGACGCCTATCAAATTCAGTTTCCATAGCTTGTAAGCGGAGCTTACAAGCCAAATGCTTGCGAGACTCCCAGTTAGCAGGGCAATGCGTGCGCGTTGAGTGAAGAGTCGCGCGCAAATGCGGCAAAGGTATGGGCCAATAACGGCAAGAAAGAGATAAAAATAGACTTCAACACCTAATGACCACGCAACGTCGAGCATACCGTAAAAATATTGTGGCCAGAGGATATGGGTAAATGTGAGATGCGTCAGCAGATCAATGTGTTGATCAGGCATGCCTCCACCAGAACGTACCCAAACTACGAAGATATCAATGTAGTAGAGCGGCAAGATGCGTAAAGCGCGACGAACAAGGAACCGTGCTATCGACGGAGATGGGTCTCCGTCGATGGCCGCTCGGGCAAATGGCAAGAAGATGACGAATCCAGAGAGTGTAAAGAATAACGTAACGCTGACATCCAGGTTGGCGAGAAGGAAGTGCACAAATGTGCCAAGGAAGAGGTGATCATTGTTTTCGTCACGCGAGAGTAAATAGAAATGATGGATTACGATGAGTAGTGCTGCGATGCCCCGAAAGGCATCGAGTTCAATGTAGCGGTTGTGTAATGTCTCTTGGGCTTCGTTGCTTGCCGTATCATTAAGCTTTGACTGAACGCTCATCGGCATCGCTCGGGCGAAGTGGTTAGCTTAATGTATGCGTCGGCAAAGCGCTCTCCGATTAGGCGATAACTGGGCGTGGTGTAGTGCACGGCATCCTGTAGTTTTAGATCGCTGGTCGTAATCATCGCTGCACAGGGTAAAATTATTGTGGATTGTGCTGCCTTGATTCGCTCCCAGTTAACCAACGGTGTTGATGCGCGATAGGAGCCAATCTGGGCGAATACGAGCGGCACCATTGGATCACCAATATCGCGGCGAAACGATTCGATCACCGACGAAAATCTATCCGCATACACTTGTGCTGCTGCCTCGTCTGCAGCGATCCCCTCGGCCTCGCCTTGAAAGAAGAGGATTCCCGCTATCTGGCCTCTTGTCGTGGCGGCGCGAATACGTTTGAGGCAGGAGCCATAGAGGGTCTGATCGCTCATGCTTTGACCCCACTCACGGATTGCCGATCCGCCTTTGGCGCAGGGGATGAGCCCGATCGGCTTATCAGGGGCGTTTGCAAGCAATGTTGTGGCGAACGTTAAGCCAGGACTAAAACCGGCATCATCGTCTATAGATATCCGATCAACCTGATTATGGGCATCATCGAGTGGCTCTGTGGCGATCCGCCAACGATAGTCATTGCCAAACAAAAAAATGCGTTGGTTCGGTTGCTGTTCCCCAGGTAATGCGCCGCGCCCACTCATGTTGGATTGTCCGGCGAGAACGAACAGGAGCATCGGTTGCGTAGGAAGTGGATCATCCTCAGGAGTAGTTACGCCGGTTGCACCTTGCCGGGTGAGATGCAGCGTCCCTACACCAAAGAGGCCACCCAGGCTAAACAGAAGCAGGAGTGGGAGCACTTTTCGCAGCTCTATCACCATTATCGTGCTGCTCCACCTGCGTGGGGAATTGGGATACTCAAACCTTGCCTTACGTATAGTATGGAGCCCCGATCTGTCGGTGCCTATAGCCAAATGAGGGGGGATACGCTAGGCTGTTCGTTACAATTCTCACACCATAGGACCGCTTCATTGATACGTGCCCCACGCTCGTCTGGACAAGTAATTAATATCATTGCCCTGACTCGCGGCGCGGGCCGGATGTCTTAATGACATCCGGCCCGCGCCGTTAGTGTTGATCTGATCGGAGTTTGTTGCAGCGGCATTACGTCAGTAGCGTAATAGCTACTGGCCCTCTCGCCCACTTGGCCCACTCCGCCCACTCCGCCCACTCGTCAGTGCTTCAACTCCGGGCCGGAGACGGTGTAGCCTGCGCTGTTGACGTTTCGCATCGTCTCGCCCTCTTTGGTCCAGGTGTCGTAGGCGGCCTGGGCCACCTCGGCGGCACATTCGTCGGGGATGTGGACGACCCCGTTCACGTCGCCGTGGAGCAGGTCGCCGGTCTTAACCTTCATCCCGGAGATTTCGACCTCGTCGCCGACGCTGACGCAGATCGGGTTGCCGTGGGAGACGACCAGCCCGGTGCAGAAGTAGTGGAAGTTCCCGAGCGTCCCCACCTCTTTAACGTCGCGCAGGCCGCCGTCGGTGAGGATACCGACCGCGCCGAGCCGCTTCATCGTGGTGGACATCACCTCGCCAGCGTGGCAGGAGTGCGAGATCTTGTTGCCGACGTCCTTCATCACGATCACGGCGGGCTTCGGGGCCTTTTCCAGGATCTTGTAGAGCTCGTTGAAGCCGATCCCGACGCGACCTTCGGTGGTGCTATCGACCGTGCAGGTGATCGCATAGCCGAGCATGGGGGGCAGGGCCGGGAAGATACACTTGATGTCCATGCCGACGTAGCCATCCACGCGCGGGCGGACCTTGAACGTCTCGATCGCGTTGGCGATCGTCGGGCTGTCGATGCGGCGCAAGGCATCGAGCTGTTCCGGTGACAAATTTGCGGTCATCCCACCCCTCCAATTGATGCCCGACGGGTACTGTCCCCGCCGTTGGGCCTGATCCGATGCTGCATTCTACACGAGTATCGATTTGCGGGCGTCAAGTGCGCTACAGCGGTCGCGGCAACTGTGCGCGATTACGGAAAAGCCATCCGCGCTTCGAGCGTGATTCCCGATGTAACGGCACCATACGTCCACTATCGTTATCCCAGAGCGCAAGCTCGGCTCCTTCACTACCCACCCACACGAAGAGCCCGGTCGGTATATACCGACCGGGCTCTTTGTTAATCGGCCGCCCATACCCAATGGTGGCTGGCGGCTGAACCCCGAGACTGCGCTCGGGACGAGGCCGCGCCTCGTGGGCCTGCGGGCCACGAATACCCCTAAAGGGCACAATGGCCGCCCTGCGGCGGCTGGAATTGTTGCGAGGCAATGCCACCCTCTGCGATTATAGCTTCTCTAACGAACCTAGCCCGCGCAGGCGGGCTTTGTGGCGCGTGAGTGCCCGCGAGGCGCGGCCTCGTCCCGAGCGCAGTCTCGGGGTTCAGCCGCCAGCACTCCACTCAGGCATACGCCCCGCGCTACCCACTTGACGCTTCCCTATGCAATGCTACAGTGCGCCTGTGAATAAGCACCCTATAAGTAAATGGGAAAGGACGGGCTGATGCCGACCACCGCCGATCACTGGAGCCGCGAGCCGGGACGCTGGCAGGCCGCGTTGAACCCGGAAGCTTACGCGACCGTGCCGACCGTGACCACGCCGCGCCCCTCGCCAGATGGGACGCGGGTCGCCTACAGCCGCGCGTATGACGGACGGACCGATCTGTGGGTCATTGACGCGGCTGGCGGTCTGCCGCTGCAACTCAGCGATCGGGCTGCGTTGCAGGGGCCAGATCCGAACCAGCGCCACTCCTCGGCGATCGCCTGGACCCCCGATGGGCGGGACATCGTCTATGCGTCGAATCGCGATGGGAAGCTCTGGATCGTCCCCGCCGATGGCGGACCGGTGTTGGCGATCGATGAGGGGCCGGGGAACCATCACTCGCCCGCCGTCGCGCCCGATGGGCGCACTGTCGCCTACGTGGCCGAGCGGGGTGAGCAGGGCGACATCATCGTGGCCGACATCGGCGGGCGCTGGACGCGCACGATCAGTCGCGGCGATGAATACGTCCTGCAACCGCGCTGGTCGCCCGATGGTCGTACGCTCCTCTATGGACAGTGGCCGCACTACGATATGCCGTGGGACGAGCGCGCCCTGGTCCTTGCTGATGTGGCGAGTGGCGAGACACGGATCATCGCCGGTGGCGAGCGGGTCGTCAACGCCGACGCGGTCTGGTCGCCGGATGGGCGGCAGATCGCGTTTGTCTCCGATCGCGCTGGCGATTTCGCCAATCTCTGGGCGATCGACGTCGATGGCGGCAATCCGCGCTGCCTGACGAGCGAAAACAATCGCCACCAGTCGCCCGCTTGGTCGCCGGATGGGCAGCGGATCGCCTACACGCGCAACGATCGGGGCGATTGCCAGTTGTGGTGCTGGGAGAACGGTGCCGCACGCCAACTGACGCGCGAGCCGGGCGTCTGGACCGATCTCGGCTGGCTGGACGATACACGGCTCGTCGGCTCGTTCTCCTCGCCGGTCCTGCCCGCCGATCTCTATGTGGTCGATCTGCGGACCGGCGAACAACGGCAACTGACCCGCAGCGCCACCGGCGGCATCCTCGGCGCGGGACTGGTGATGCCGGAATCGATCGCGTGGCAGAGCCGCGATGGGCTGATGATTCACGGGTTGCTCTTCACGCCGCGCGAGCAGCGCCCTGGCAAACACCCGCTCGTCGTCCATATCCATGGCGGGCCGGTGGGGCAGTCGCTGCTCAACTGGCAGGGGCACCTCCAGTATCTCGTCGGGCGCGGCTACGTCGTCCTCGCGCCGAACTATCGCGGTAGCCTCGGTTATGGTCGCGCCTTCATGGAGAAGCTCTATGGGGATTGGGGCGGTGGCGACCTCGATGATTCCATCACCGGCGCGGAGTCGGTGATCGCTGGCGGGCTCGTTGATCGGCGCAAGGTCGTGGCGATGGGGGGCAGCGCCGGTGGTTATAGCACCCTGATCTGCCTGACGAAAGCGCCGGACTTCTTCCGTGCCGGAGTCTGCCGCTTCGGTATCGCCGACCTGGCGACGTTCACCAACCATACCTGGGTCTTCGAGCGTCATTACATCGCCAAGCTGATGGGCGCACCGAGCGCGAATAGCGACCTCTACCGCGACCGCAGCCCGATCACCTTCGTGGACGACGTGAAAGAGCCGCTGCTGATCCTGCAAGGCGAGGCCGACATCGTCTGCCACCCGAGCCAGATGGCGATGATGGTCGAGGCGCTGCGCCGCGCTAACAAAGATGTCGAGTACCACACCTATCCCGGCGAAGGGCATGGATGGCGGCACGTCGCCACGCACGTCGATGACGCGCAGCGGGTCGATGACTTCCTGGTGCGGAAGGTGCTGAATCGGTAGGGGGGCGAGTCGTGGGTCGTGAGTCGTGAGAAGGGGCGGTCATTGTCCCCCTCATGGGATTCAACCGCCCGCCATACTGCCGTCATGCCCCTTCTGGCTGCAACAGGGTGCGATTCTGCGCGATGATCGCCGCGTTGAGGAGGAGGGCGGCGATGCCGAGGCTGATCAGGGTGAGGGAGGGGCCGATCGCGGTGCTGAGTGCGCCGGTGAGGAGGATGCCGAACGGGGTCACGCCGATCGCCATCGCCAGGATCCCCATCGCGCGGGCGCGCATTTCGGGGGCGATCGCCCCGGCGATGATCGTCGATTGCATCGCGCCGAAGCAGGTGGCGCAAGCCCCGATCACGATCTGTACTAGTAGCGAGATGGCGTAGAAGTGCGATGCGCCGAGCAGGACCACCAGGATACAAGCACCGCAGGCACCGCCAAGGAAGACGCGACCGCGCGGTAACGGTCCGCTGCGCGTCATCAGGATCGCGGCGGCGACGATCGCGCCGATCCCGTCGGCCCCGGCGAGCAGTCCCATCCGGGTCGAGTCCACGAGGAGGATCTGCCCGGCGATCACGGCGATGATCTGCTGGTAGCAGAAGACGCAGAGGTTCATCACGACGGTGATCAGCAGCAACGCGCGCACGATCGGCACCCCGGTCGCTGTTTTGCAAACTGATATCACCAATCTGAGCAACGAGACCGCCGCCGGTGGGTTGCTCCCCAATGCCGCGCTGTCTCCGCGCATCCGCAGGGTGGCGAGAAAGCCCGCGCCATAGACGAGCGCCAGCCAGCCGTAGGCGAGGCGCGGGCCGTCGATCGCGAGGAGCCAACCGCCGAGCGCTGTCGCGCCGATCTTGCTGGCGAGCATCGAGACCGATTCCAGCGCCATGGCGTTGGCGATCCGGGCGGGTTCCTGGATCTGGGCGATCAACGCCCGCCGCGCCGCGAAGTCGCAGGTCCAGGCGCAGCCGAAGATCCCGGTGAGCAGATAGATCTGCCAGAGCTGGATCCCGCCGAGCGTGAAGAGGATCGTCATCGCGATCGCGGTGAGCAACCCGACGAGTTGGACCACGCTGAGCAGCAGATGGCCCCGAAAACGATCAGCGAGCGAGCCGAGGACCGCGCCGAGGACGAGCATCGGCAGCATCCGGCAGAAGCCGACCAGCCCGACCGACAGCGCCGAACCGGTCAGTTCCAAGACGGCCCAGCCCGCGATGACGATCTCCGCCATGTTGGCGTGGTAATAGAAAAGCCCAGCCACCCAGAGGCGACGGTAGGCTGGCACAGCCAAGACCTCGGGGGTCGGCACACGCCAGCCTCGCGAGGTCTGTCGTTGCCGTGCGACTCCTTCTTCGCTGGTCCCTGCTAACTCAACCTTGTCCACCCAACCACCCGCTCCCATTGCGCGGTCGCGCGGGCGGACCGTGCCACCCGCGCGACCCTATTGCTCACCAGTTGGTGAACGAGCCGTCGCGCCGCCGCCAGTGCGGTGCATCCCACATCTCGAACGGATGATCCTTGACCGCATCCTCGTTGAAGGTGACGCCGAGCCCTGGCGCGGTCGGTAACGGGAACGAGTCGCCCTCGGTGATCTCCGGGAAGGTCGGGAAGAGATCGCGCGGGTACGCCTGGGCATTGCGATGGCTGTATTCCAACCCCGCGAAATTATTGATCGCGGCGCAGAAGTGGACCGATGCGGCGGTGCAGACCGGCCCGAGCGGATTATGCGGCATCACGTCGATATAGTGCGCCTCGGCCCAGCCCGCGACCTTCTTCGCCTCGCTGAGCCCGCCGACGTTGGAGACATCGATCCGCGCGAAGTTGGTCAAGCCCTGTTCGATGAATGGCAGGAACTCCCACTTGCTCGCGTATTCTTCGCCGATCGCGAACGGGATCGGCGTCATCTGGCGCAGCTGGCGATAGGCTTCCGGGCTCTGCGCGCGGATCGGCTCCTCGATGAACTCCAGGTTCACATCGGCGATCTGCTGGCAGAAGAGGGCCGCTTCGGCGACCGAGAGCCGGTGATGGAAGTCGATCGAGAGGCGAACCTTCGTCCCGACCGCGCGGCGCACCTCGTGGATCCAGTGCGCGGCGAGATCGAGCGATTCCGTCGGCTCGTAGATCGAGCCGCTCTCGCCGGTCCAGCCCTCCTCGTCCATCCCGGTAGTGAAGCGCAGTTGTTTCCAGCCTAACGCCGCAAATTCGCGCGCCCGCTCGACGGATTCCGGCCCGGTCAGGCTGGCTGGCGTTGCGAAGCAGCGGATACTGTCGCGACAAGCGCCGCCGAGGAGTTGATAGACCGGGACGCCGAGCGACTGCCCCAGGATATCCCAGAGGGCCATATCGATCGCCGAGAGGGTGCCGCCGATGATCTTGCCTCCCTCGAAATAATGGCCCCGGTAAAGCCGCTGCCAGATATGCTCGATCCGCTGCGGGTCCATCCCGATGAGGATGCGCGCGAAATGCTCCAGCGCCCCGTTCATCGCCAGTTCGCGTCCGGAGATGCCGCCCTCGCCGAGCCCGCTGATCCCGGCATCGGTCTCGACCTTGATGATGAAACAGTTGCGGTGTCCTACCTTGACCGGGAAACCTTTGACCGCCGTAATTTTCATCTCGCCCCCATCTGCTTAACCCTCTGGGCCATGTTCGCTCCCGACCAGCGCACCGGATGTTCCCACACCGTCGCCTCCCACACGATAGCAGACTAGCGCCCGAGCGTGATTGTGTCTAATATATCCCGGCGACCGCGTGTTTATCTGATGGAACACTATTTGTTTGGGTCAACGAACCTAGCACTGGCTCCGGCACGTCCTGATAGGCGAGTGGTGCTGTAGGGATGAGCATGCTCGGGGGAGTATACGGTTAAGGGGGATCGCTTTGTCCGGGCACGAACCGGTGCGACAACTGCGGCGGCGTGAGTTCCTGCGCGTCACGGCATTGGGGATGGGTGGCACGGTTCTCGCCGGGCTGCTCGCGGCCTGCGGCGGAGGGGCTGCGGCGGCACCAACCGTCGCCGCCGTCGCGACGACCGCACCGACAGCGGCAACGAGTGGTGCCGCGACCGCCGCGACCGCCGCGACGGTGGCCCGACCGGCGACGACTGCCACGAGCAGCGCCGCTGTTGCCACCGGCGGTGGTACGGCAACGCGGGCGGCGACGGCAACGGCTGGTGCGGCGGGTACGCCACGCGCCAGCGCGACCGCCACACGGGTAGGTGTGGTCACGCCGGGTGCGCTGGGCACGCCGATCGCTACGGGAACGGTCACGTTCAGCGTCTCCGGGGACACCGCGGAGAAAGAGGCGTACGGGAAGATTGTCGCCGCGTTCAATGGGCGCCAGTCGCGCGTGGCGGTCAACCTCGCCCATACCCCTAGCGCCAGCGATTACGTGAAGCGTCTAACCGCCGACCTCGCCGCCGGTACGCCACCCGACATCGTCCTGATGAACTATCGCCGTTTCGGCGCGTTCTTCGCGCGCGGGGCGTTCGAGCCGATCGCACCGTACCTGGCAGCGAGTAGCGCATTGCAGCAATCGGCATTCTACCCCGAGGTTGTCTCGGCGTTCAGTCGTGGTGGTCAGCTGATCGGGATCCCCCAGAATGCGTCCAGCCTGGTCATCTATTACAACAAGAACCTCTTCCAGCAGGCGGGTGTCGCCCTGCCCAAGGATGATTGGAACTGGGAGGGCTTCCTCGCCGCCGCACAAGGCTTGACCAAGGGGACCGCGCAGTACGGGATCGGCATCTCCACCGAGATGATCCGCCTCGCGCCGTTCATCTGGCAGAATGGCGGCGACATCGTCGATAACCTCGCCAATCCGACGAAGCTGACGCTCGACCGCGCGGAGTCGGTCGAGGCGATGCAGTGGTTCGTCGATCTCCAGACGCGCCACAAGGTTGCCCCGGACGCCGTGCAACTGGCGGCGGAGGATGACGAGTCGCGTTTCCTTAACGGTCGTAGCGCGATGCTCTTCGAGAGCCGCCGGATCGTGCCGACGCTGCGGACGATCACCGCGTTCGACTGGGATGTCGCGCCGCTGCCGAGCCGGAAGACGCGCGCCTCGATCCTGCACTCCGACGCCTATCTGCTGACCGCCGTGAGCAAGAACAAGGCGGCGGCATTCTCGTTCATGGAGTACGCGAACTCCGCCGAGGGACAGACGTTCATCGCGCAGACCGGGCGCACCGTGCCGTCGATCAAGGCGATCGCCGTGACGCCGATCTTCCTCGATCCGGCGGTCAAGCCGGCGAATAACCGGGTCTTCCTGAACGCTATCCCGATCATTCGCTCGACGATCAATACCGACCGGACTGAGGAAATCGAGGGCATTGTCAACAACGAATTAAAGCGGGCCTTCTACGGCCAGGCGACCGTCGCCGAGGCGATCAGCACCGCGCAGAATCGCACCGCCGGATTGTTCAAGTAGGCGGGGTGGGGCGGTCTAGCTGGCGGCTGAAGCCGCGCCATGCGGGCGCTCACGCGCCACGAAGCCGCCCTACGGCGACTGGGATTATTGCGAGGCGGTGCCTGCTTGGTGGACACCGCGCCGTTGACAAACTCAGCCCGCGCAGGCGGGCTTCGTGGCCCGCAGGCCCGCGAGGCGCGGCTTCAGCCGCCAGCCAGACTACCCCGTCGTTTCTGTGTCACCCCTGGTCACGTTATAATGGCGTGTCACTACCATGCTGGCCGCTAATCACATCATCCCCGGGCGCGCTTTCCCGGCCTGTGGTCCGCTGATGCTCTGGGGAAGGATGCGCTCACTACTGTCATCGGTACGGCGTTCTGGATACGGGATCGGCCTGGGTTTGTTGCTCAGCCCGTACCTCTTGGGCGTGACGATCCTGATCGTTCTGCCCGCCGTCTTCGCATTCGTCTTTGCCTTCGCGCGCTACGACGCCCTCACGCCGCCGGTCTGGATCGGCTTCGAGAACTTTCGGGCGGTTTTCCGCGATCCGATCTTTCGGATCGCCGTCCGTAACTCTTTCCTGTTTGTCCTCCTCGCCGTGCCGTTGCGACTGTTCGGTGCGCTGACGTTGGCCTTGCTGCTGTCACGACAGCGGCGTGGTGTCGGCCTCTACCGCGCGGCGGTCTACCTGCCGACGATCATCCCCGATGTCCCGTATGCGCTCCTCTGGCTCTGGATCTTCAACCCGATCTACGGGCCGTTGAATGCGATCCTTGGCGCACTCGGCCTCCCGACACCGGCCTGGCTCGTCAACCCCGATACCGCGCTGCTGGCGATCGTGCTCATGTCGGCCTTTCAGCTCGGCGAGGGATTTGTCGTCCTGCTGGCCGGGCTCCAGGATATTCCGGGCGATCTCTACGACGCGGCGGCGATCGACGGCGGCGGACCCTGGCGCGTCTTCCGCACGATCACCCTGCCGCTGCTGGCCCCCTGGCTGCTGCTCAATACCCTCCGCGACATCATGCTCAGCGCGCAGGGGACGTTCACGCCCGCCTTCATCATGACCGGGGGCGACCCCTATTACGCGACGCTGTTCTTGCCGCTCCATATTTACAACGTCGCGTTCGGCTCGCTCCGCTTCGGACAGGCGACCGCGATGATGCTCTTGCTCCTCCTGGGGGTTGCCCTGCTCTTGCTGCTCGTCTATTACCTGCTGGGCGGCTGGGGGTACGACGATGACCTCTGAGCCGCATGTCACACCACGGCGTATGAGGGGCTATCGGCTCGGCGGGGTTGCCCAGCAGCTGGCCTCGGTCGCCGTCGCGTTGCTCTTCGTCGTGCCGATCGCCTGGGTCGTCGTCGCGTCGCTGCGGCAGACCGGGTTGCCGCCGCCGCGCGGGATCGAGTGGTGGCCGCGTCCGCTCGCCTGGGGGAACTATCGGCGCCTCTTCGCGCTGGTGCCGCTCGATGTCTACGCGCGCAATTCGCTGCTGGTGATCGTGCTGGCGGTGCCGCTGACGATCATCACGGCCTCCTGGGCCGGGCTGGCGATGGCGCAACTCGGCGGGCGCCTGCGACGCGGCCTGCTCGTGCTGGCGGTCTTGCTGCGGCTGGTGCCGGTCACCGCGCTGTGGCTGACTCGGTTTTTCCTCTTCGCGCGCCTGGGCCTGATCGATAGTATTTGGGTGCTGGTCGTGCCCGCCCTGATGGGCTCCAGCCCCTTCTACGTGTTGCTCTACTACTGGACCTATCGGCGGGTGCCACGCGCGGTCTTCGAGTCGGCGCGACTCGATGGCGCGAGCCCGTTGCGGGTCTGGGCGACGATCGCGCTGCCGCTCGCCCGACCGACAACGGCGACCGTCGGCGTCCTCGCCTTCGTCCTCTACTGGCGCGACTTCATCACGCCGCTCCTCTACCTTCGCAGCGAGCGGCTGTATACCTTGCCGGTCGGTTTGCGGCTGCTGCAACAACTCATCCGCACCGATTGGCCGATCTTGCTGGCCGGTTGCGTGGTGATGACCGCCCCGATCGTCGCGATCTTCCTCGTCGCCCAACGCGCCTTCTGGCCGCACGATCGTTCGGGAGGGCTGGGGGGGCGCTAGCGAAGCGCTCTCCGCTTGCCACTTCCCGACGCAACCTTGATACTCCCTCTGCTCATGCGGTTGTCGAAGGGGCAACCGGATCGCGCGATACGCGCGATAGGTATGGTCGAGGAATGGGGAGGCGCGACGGTGATTCGCAAATTAGCGGTTTATAACGGCAATATCCATACGATGAACCCTGCCGCACCGCAGGCGGAAGCGGTCGGCATCATCGAAGGTCGCATCGTCGCCGTCGGCACGAACGCCGAGGTGCGCGACGCGCTCGGGGGTGGCGGCGAGAGCCTGGACGCGCGTGGCCGCACGGTGGTGCCGGGGATGATCGATGCCCATCTCCATTTCGTCAGCCTGTCGCTGGATCTGGCGCGCGTGCAATTGCTGGGCGTCGCGTCGATCGGGGAGGCGGTCAGGCGCGCGACCGAACGCGCGCATGTGTCGCCGCCCGATCAATGGATCGATGGCGGCGGTTGGAATTACAACTTCCTGCACGACAATCGGTGGCCGACGAAGTTGGATCTGGATCTGCACATCTCGGCGCACCCGGTCGCGTTCTCTTCGCAGGATCACCATTCGCTCTGGGTGAACAGTCGCGCGCTCGAAGCGGCGGGGATTACGCGCGAGACGCCCGATCCGCCGGATGGCTTGATCATGCGCGACGCCGATGGCGAGCCGACCGGTATCCTGATCGAGGGGGCGATGCGCCCGGTGCGCGAGGCGATCCCGGTCCCGACCCCGCAACGGGTCGGCGAGGCGCTACGCGCGGGGATGCGCGAGGCCAATCGCCTCGGTCTGACCGGGGTCGGCTCGATGGAAGGACCGGGCGAACTGACCGCTTGGCAGCAGTTGCGGGCGCGGGGTGGGATGACCCTGCGGGTCTATCAGAGTATCCCCGCCGATTTCCTCGATCAGGCGGTCGCGCTCGGGTTGCACACCGGCTTCGGCGACGAATGGCTGCGCCTCGGTCATCTCAAGATCTTCTCCGATGGCGCGCTCGGTTCGCGCTCGGCGCTGATGCTCGAACCGTACGCGGGCGAGCCCGACAATTACGGGATCGCGGTCCGCTCCAAGGAGAACATCCGCGACCTGATCCGCACCGCCGCGCAGCACGGGATCGCCTCTTGTATCCACGCGATCGGCGACGCGGCGAACCGGCTCCTGCTGGACATCTTCGAGGAGGCCCGCGCCGACGGGATCGGCCCGCACCTGCGCCACCGGATCGAGCACGCGCAGGTGCTCACGCCGCAGGACATCGGGCGCTTCGCGCAGTTGGGCGTGATCCCCTCGATGCAGCCGATCCACTGCACCTCGGACATGTTCGGGATCGACCGCTGGTGGAACGATCGCGGCAGCTTCGCTTATGTCTTCGAGACGTTGCGACGGACCGGCGCGATCCTGGCATTCGGCTCCGATGCCCCGGTGGATAACCTCAGTCCGCTCGCCGGGATCCATGCGGCGGTCACGCGCCAGAACGCCGACGGCTTGCCGGAGGGCGGCTGGTATCCCGCCGAGCGGTTGTCGGCCTACCACGCACTCGAAGCGTACTGCGCGGGCGCGGCCTATGCTTCTGGCGAGGAGATGCTGAAGGGGACGCTCGAACCGGGCAAGCTCGGCGATCTCGTCGTCCTCTCCCAGGATATCCTCGCCATCCCCGGCCCGGAGATCTTGCAGACCCAGGCCGAGGCGACGATCGTCGGCGGCGAAGTGGTCTACGGCAACTAAGCGTGCTATATGTTATGGAGCGTCGGTAAATCTGTCGGCGCTCCATAACAAGTCGCTGTTGCCGACGCCGCCGGAGGATAGCTCGATGGATACTGTGTTGAACATCGAACTCATCACGACGAATCCCTCTATACGTGGCGGTCGTCCGTGCATCAGTGGGACTGGTTTGCGTGTGATCGACGTGGTCATGGCGCATTTGTTTCATCAACAAAGCCCGGATGAGATCGCGGCGAGTTTTAGCGTGTCTCTCGCCGGGGTATATGCTGCGCTGGCGTATTACTTCGAGCATAAGTCGGCGATCGACGAAGACATTCGAGCGCAAGTCGCGCTCACGCACGATTTGCGGGCGCGCTGGATAGCTGATGGCGGAACTCCGCTTTTACCTTGATGAGAATCTACCGGTAGTCATCGCCGCGCAATTGCTGTCGCGAGGTATCGTTGTGACGACTGTGCGCGATCTCGGCTTGCTCGGTGACACCGATGCCAACCATCTCATACGCGCAGCGCGAATGGGCTATGTTCTCTGTACATTTGATACCGCCTTTATCGCGCTGGCGAATCAGGGTCTTACCCATGCCGGGATCATTATTGGGCAAGCGGAGCGACATTGGGTTGGTGAATGGGTCAACGGCTTGACACTGAACACATAATCTACGGTGCAGAAGAGATGCTCAATCGGCTCGAATTTCTCTAAGGTTGGGTGATTGATGAACGAGCGAGATACTATCGCCTTCGTGACTACGCCAGCCACCATCGGAACATTGACACGCGATCTGGCCGCGTTGGGCGTGCAGCCCGGCATCTCCCTGCTCGTTCATTCGTCGCTGAGTGCGCTCGGCTGGGTGTCGGGTGGGGCGCTGGCGGTCGTGCTGGCGTTGCGGGAGGCGATCGGATCGGAGGGTACGCTGGTCATGCCGACCCACTCGGGCGACTTGACCGACCCGGCGGATTGGCGCAATCCCCCGGTCCCCGAAGTCTGGTGGCCGATCATCCGGGAGACGATGCCCGCGTTCGATCCGATCCTAACGCCGACGCGCGGGATGGGGGCGATCCCTGACTGCTTCCGTGCGGGACACGATGTCCTCCGCAGCGGGCATCCGCAAGGCTCGTTCGCGGCGCGGGGTCGCTGGGCCGAGCGGATCACCGCTGGGCATGAGTTGACCTCGGACTTCGGTGACCGCTCGCCGCTCGCGCGCCTCTACGATCTGGATGGGTGGGTGCTGCTGCTTGGCGTTGGGCATGGTAACAACACCTCGCTCCACCTCGCCGAATACCGCGCGACATATCCCATGAAACGTTTTGCTCCCTCTGGCGCACCGGTGCTGGTCGAAGGGGAACGCCGCTGGGTCGAGTTTCAGACCCTCCAGGTCGATTCGGATGACTTCCCGGCGATCGGGACCGCGTTTGCCCAGGACACCGGCCTCGTTCGCACGGGGCAGATCGCCGCCGCGCCCGCGCTGCTGATGCCACAGCGGGCGCTTGTCGATTATGGGGTGCGGTGGATGGAACTTCATCGACCGGAGCCCGCCGAGCCCACCCCGGCCTGATGCTGTCCTTCTCACCAGTTGGCAGCCGTTCCTTCTCTCCGCTATCATCGCTCCGTAGCGCCCTATCGCCGCCGCGATAGGGCACGAGTGCAGGGGAGGATCGGGATGCGTGTGGCCGGGTTGCTCAATCGTGGACTGCTGATGCTGATGGCAGGCCACTTCACCGTGGACCTCTACGCGGGATTACTCCCTGTCCTGTATCCACTCCTCCGTGAGCAATTCGCGCTCGATCTCGGCGCGATTGGCTTGATCGCAACCCTGTTCACCACCGCCCTCTCGGTCAGTCAGCCGGTTTTCGGGCTGCTGGTGGATCGTTTCGGGAGCCGTTGGCTCGGCCCCGCCGCCG
>DATCMP010000377.1:0-6322 GCA_036563365.1 Thermomicrobiales bacterium | reverse complement strand
AGCCGCGCCCAGGCGGCGATCGCCTCGCGCGAGGCCAGCAAGTCTTGCGGGGTGTAGCTCGGCTGGTAGAAGCGATGGGTGCGGATCCCGCGCTCGTCCACGGCGGTCAGCAGTTCGCGCTGCGCCGGGTCGTGCAGCGAGTCGTAAAGGCGCGCGACCGAGCGCGCGGAGTTGCGGAAGGCCGGGTGGGTCGCCACATCCTTGACCCGCTCGCCATCGAGATAGACCGCCCGTCCGTCGTGCAAACTTGCCAAATACTCCGCCGACGTCAGCAACCGATTGGTCTCTGTTGGCTGTGGCATAGCACCATCGGTCGCCGCTTGCATCGCACCCTCCACCCACCCGTACTTGAATGTCAGCTTGCCCTCTACTGTAGCACCACGAGAATGAAGAGGGAAGCGAGAGACGCCCCAGGGACAAGGTTTATGCGTGAAGAGGCGGGCACCGTCAGCAACCCACGCATACGCTGCTACCCGCGCAGGATAAAGTTGCCAGCCCTCATTTAGACCCGCCCGACAATCGTCCCATCGGCAAGCCATCCCGCGATCGCTTCAGCCGCGAAACCAGCCTCGGTCAGCACCTCGACACTATGCTCGCCGAGGAGCGGCGGGTGGCGCTGCGGCTGCGGCGCGTCGGCGGTGAAGCGGACCGGGGAGGCGACGATCGGCAGCGCCCCGGCAGTCGGGTGCTCGATCTCGGTCACGAGCCCGCGCGCCACGACGTGCGGATCGGCGAACGCCTCCGGGAGATTCAGCACCGGCGAGACTGGGATATCCGCCGCCCAACAGCGCTCGTTCCAATCGGCCGCACTCCGCGTCAGCAGGGCGGCTTCGAGCAACGGCAGGAGCGTATCGCGGTTGGCGACGCGCTCCCGATTGGTACGGAAGCGCGGATCGACCGCCAGATTTGGCACGCCGAGGACGACGCAGAAGCGCGCGAACTGCGCGTCGGTGCCGACCGCCACCATCAGCACCCCGTCGGCGGTCTGAAAGGTCTGGTAGGGGACGATCGTCGGGTGGCCGTTGCCGTGGCGGGTCGGGGCCTTGCCACCGATCAAGAAACTGCTCGCCTGATTCGCCAGCAGCGCCAGCGCGCTATCGAGCAGCGAGAGTTCCACCCGCCTACCCACCCCGGTACGCTCGCGCTCGACCAGCGCGGCGCTGATCCCCCACGCGGCGAGACAGCCGGTAACGATGTCCACGATCGCCACCCCGACCTTCACCGGCTCCCCTTCCGGCTCCCCGGTGATACTCATCAGGCCACCCATCGCCTCGATGATCGTGTCGTAGCCCGGTCGCGCGGCATAGGGGCCGCTGCGCCCGAAGCCGGTCACGCTGGCGTAGACCAGGCCGGGGTTACGCCGATGCAAGACCTCCTCATAGCCCAGCCCCCACTTCTCCATCGTGCCGACCCTGTAGTTCTCGATCAGCACGTCGGCCTGCTCCGCCAGCCGCAGCACGATCGCGCGACCGGCCTCGCGCGCGAGGTCCACGGCGAGGCTGCGCTTGTTCCGGTTGATCCCGACGAAATAGGCGCTCTCGCCGCCCGGCCAGGGCGGACCCCACTGCCGCGTCTCATCGCCGCGCGGCGGTTCGACCTTGATCACCTCCGCGCTCGCATCGCCGAGCAACATCGTCGCGAACGGCCCAGCCAGCACGCGCGTCAGGTCCAGGACCCTGATACCCGTCAGCGGCCCATCAGGTGTTGGTGCAGCCATCGACGCAACACTCCTTGTAGTAAGGGCATACCGAAGCAAGCGCATGGTAGCGCGACGTTCCTTGGGTCGCCACCCCGCGCCGACGAGGAAATAGCGAGACAGCATCCCGCGCCTGCGCGCAGGCCCGGCACGAGCCTCGCGGTCGCCCATCACCATGGTCGGTGCGACCTCACCGCGCCGGACAGCGGCTACGAGCCGGTCCCCATGCCCACCACCTTGAAACCCCACAGGCGTCCTGCGACTTCTCCCCACCATTCCTGGCACGAGGCGGCCTCCAACGTGATGCCGGAGGCTGCCTCGTGCCTTCGTCTGTGTGCGCGGATCGGCCCTCGGTAGTTGCCGTCGACGCAGCGCGATAAGCGTGAGTGGGCATATGCATAATGATAAAGCCGAGGCGCTGGAATATGCCGAGCGTTTAGCCGCCGCCATCACAGCGGACACACCCCTGGACACGGTGCCGGAAGTGAGGGCGAACGTCTACGTTGTCGAGGGGTGCGATTGTCCGAGCAAGATGGCCCGGACTGGCAGTACCACGTCCACCGATTCAACAATGCGGGTTGGGGACGCTGACATACGACTCACAACCTGGCGATACGTTGGCACCTCCTCACAGAACGCGAGAGCCTTTCCCACGGAACGAGGCCCCGGCATTGCGCCGGGGCCTCGTCCCGTGGGGGTGCTGGGTCGCCGGTGATGGGTATCGCCGCGCCTACGGAGCCGGGACGCAGACCGCATAGACGATGAACGTGCCGCCGACGCTGCTGAAGCCGCCGCCGTCGCCGTCGGCGTCTGCGGCACCGGCGACGGGACCGGGGCGAACGGGGGGACGACCACCGGCGACGACTGCCGCACAATCGCGTTCTTCAGGCCGTTCTGGGGTGACTGGAAGGCGACGCCGGTGCCGGTGGCGGTGAGGACCTGGTCGACCGCCGCGCCACCATTGCCCAGCTTCGCCGGGGTGACCGCCCCGTCCGGCACCGTCAGCGCGGTGGCAGCGTTGGCGACGGGCGCGTTGCCCCCCAGTCCGGCGGTGCGGGCGAGGAACGAGGCCATCTCCTCGCGGGTGACGGTGCCCTTCGGGTCGTAGAGGCGGATAGCCGGGTTACCGGACGTGGGGTCGTCGAAACCGGTGGTGATCCCGGCGTTCCCGAGCGCCACGATGTTGGGCTGGTGCACCTCCGCGGCGTCGCCCAGGTCGGAGCAGGCCGGTGCCGCCGCCAGCGTGGCGAGCGGGATCAGCGCCACCAGCGCCACGGCCAGCAGCAGCGGCAGGGCGCGGCGCGGCAGGCGGCGACAGCTATTGAGTGCGGCGATCTCGGCGCGCTAGGCGGCGAGTTCGCCGCGGAGATCGGCGAGGTCGGCGGGGCGGGGCGATCATGCGCTTCCTCCTATTCCACTGGGCCATCATCGAACGAGGGGCGCCTCCTACCACACATCCCTCCAGCCGACACGACCGGGGGCGGCGACACGTCGGCCAGGCCGCGCGGGTCGCCCTATCGCTGAGATTGCATAACCGATTACATACTTTGGCGCATAGCCGCGCCGCGGTGCGCCCGCTACACTGGGGAGGGACTCCAATCCTCTTTCCATCGGCCCCCGACCAGACCCGCGGGTCGGGGGCCTCTTCATGCCACACCACGACTCGCACAAGGAGGGCGCGTTGCCACGAGGGGCCACCGCCGCACCGGTGCTCCCGGACCCGCGACCGCAGCGACTCGGCATGAGCGCCCGCGCAGGTGTGACCACCACGGGGCTGCCCCTACGTCGATCCCCGTGCTAGAGTGGCCCCGACGGGGCTACTTGGCCCGGCGGGGTGCGAGGCGAGGAGGACAGGGCGATGAAGAAGCCGTACACCCGGCCCGGCCTGGTCGTCCACGGGACGGTCGGCACGCTGACGAACGGACTCGGGGGCACACCGGCCGACGGGCAGCTAGGGAGCACGATCATCCCGGTGTAGCCGCCGCCACGCGGCGCCTGCGGTCGATGTCGGGGATGCGGCGTGCGGCTGCGACCTCACCGAGGACGGGGACGAGGGCCTCACCGACCGGGCGGTCGCGGCCTTCACGGGGCGCGCGGGGGGAGGGGCGCGGCTGGGACGGCTCGCACGCCCATCGCGGGGGATGCCCGGTCGCCCCTGACCCCGCTGTGCCACTCGCCACCGCGCCCCGAGGTAGCCTCACGCTAGGGGGGTGAGGATCGGTTGCCATCGCCAACCCGTTCTCGCCCCGCCCGCGCCGGTGCGCCAGTACCGGCGCGGCGCCCCCCCGGCGATCCGCCCGGCGGTGCCCGCCACCCCAACGCGGCCAGTTGCCTGGCAACGGCCACGCGCCCCGGCCCGGCCCGTGCGATGATCTGCGGCGCGGTCAGCGCGGCCGAGGAACGGCGCGGCAGCCCGACAATGGTCGCGCGCTTGTCGCGGTGCAGCACGACGTTGGTGTCAGTCACTCCCCCTCGGCGATCTCGAAGATGACGTACTCCTACGCCACCGCCAGGGCCTCGGCGAACGAGCGGTAGCCGCCGACTCCGGAGCGTCCCCTTGTAAGCGCGCCCAATAACGCTATTCACTGTGCATCCCTGGGGGCGTGGATACGCGGACGGAGGCCCGACGGTGTGGTACTATCCGCTCACCGGACGTTGGTACTCGTGGACATTCGTACTTATCCCCACGCGGGATACCGGAGGGATGCGTGTCGAAGCAGCTGTGGTGGTGGATCGCGGTAGGCGCGACACTGTTGACCGTGATCACCGTCGGCCTTGCCTTCGTCGTCACGAAGGGAGCCGAGGCGTTCGTACCCGCCGACCAGCGCTGGGCCGCGCTCGCGACCCAGCAGCAGGCGGCATTCCTCCGCACACCCGTCGTCGTTGGGGCAGCGCCGACGCGGACCCCGACGGTGGTTCGCACGGTCCCTGCGCCGGTTGCGCTCATCTCCACGTTGGAGGCGACCGCCACCCCGACCGCCACCTCGACCACCACCCCGACGGCTACCCCGACGGCTACCATGACCGCGACCGTGCCCTCGACCCCCACCGTCACCCCCGAGGCGACGACGATCCCCGAGGCGACGGCGACCCGCGAGCCGACAGTGGCGGCCACCGAGGCGATGCCACCGGCGGCTGAACCGACGCTTCCCGCCGGCGTGCTCGCGACCGTTGGCGTACCCATCCTCAACCTGCGTACCGGGCCTGGCCTCGATTTCCCGATCATCGCGTCCCTCCCAGGCGGCACGGCGGTCGCATTGCTGGGCGGGCGCGAGTTCGCCGACGCCTACGCTTGGGTCGAGGTCGCCGTGGATGGGCGACGCGGCTGGCTCCTCGGCGAACCGGTGGGCGTCAGGTAGGCACGGGGCGGGACGGGGCCGGTGATTTCGCTCATCGTTTACCCCTCCTCGCTGTCGACCATCGGTGTTTGGCTACGCTCACTCGCCCCCATACGCCCTGCCCGCCGTCGCGCCTGGCACCCTGAACCGCCGCCAGTTCGCCTGGAGATGCCCGCAGTAGGCCCACGCGCCGTCATCGGGATCGCCCGGATAGGTTCCCGCCGCGACCCAGCGATCGTGCCTATGCTCGCTTTGCGGTGCGCCGCTTGTACTCGCGATTGTGATACTGGCCGCGCTCGCGCCATTGGCGCTGCCGTTCGATCCGACAGATCTTGCAGTAGCGCACTCCCGTCTTCGGCGCGATGTAGAGGTTGTCGCCGAAGAGTGGGTGGCCCTTGTGGCAATACCGTCGCCCGTGTGCATCTGCCGATACTCGGTGACCGCTTTCTGCTCCAAGTGGCGCGGGTTGACGCAGCGGGTGTTCCGGCAGGTGTGGTGGACTTCATGGTCGGGCAGGACCGGGCCATGATGGAGCATCTGGGAGAAAGCGTGGGCACCAACCATCGTATCGCCGTCGAAGAAATGGCCATAGACGCCCGATGGGTGCGCGAGGTAAGGCCAGCAAGCCGCTTCGCCACCCGAGCGATTCACTTTCGCCCAGAACCGGGAGGCGGGGTCGGAGCGCCCCCCGGCAAGGCGACAATCGTTGTCGCAGAAAAATCGCTGCACCCCGACCAGACGATAGGGCTGGTGGTAGATCGTGCCCCCGCAGCGGTGGCATTGCACGGCAACTTGATTGGGGCCGACGCGAGTGAACTTGTCGTGCGGGGGCGTGAGGATAGACTTGGCATACCGGCCACCTCCAATGTGGTTCGGTCGCGCTCCGGGGTGTTACCAGCACCGCCGGAGTATCGCTCACTTGTTCTACAAAATACACATCCTATAGAGATAACGGATGAAGGTAACGAGTCTGCGAAGGTCGTTGCCCTCTGCAAACGCATAGCGTATCCTTCCCACGCCAAAACACCAAGGTGGCGGCGCAATGTGCGTCGTTCAGATCGAGCGTAGCAGTAGCTTGCCCGAATAATGGCTTCATGCTGCGTTATGTTCCATGCGGCCCGAGGGCACGCATCGAGGAGAAAGGGTGTTCTTACGTAGCAAGTTGGTGATGGCGGTTCTGGTCGCGGCGCTGATGCTGTCCGCGTTACCGCAGGGGATCTGGGGCGGCGGGGCCGAGGCGGCGGGGAACCCGTTCGCGGGGATCAAGTGGTTCCGCCACGACCCGCAG
>DATCMP010000373.1:0-3849 GCA_036563365.1 Thermomicrobiales bacterium | reverse complement strand
TTCACAAACGCAAAGGATACGATGACTGTGGAGCGAGAGCAGGACGCAACGCCGGGTGTGACATTCGCCGACGTGGAGACGGCGCGCGAGCGGATCGCGGGGCGGATCCACCGGACACCGCTCCTGTCATCGCACACCCTCGGGCGGGAGATCGGCCTCGGCGGACCGGTCTGGTTGAAAGCGGAGAGTTTCCAGCGCACCGGCTCGTTTAAGGCGCGCGGTGCGTTGAACAAGATCGAGACCCTGTCGGCGGAAGAGAAGGCCCGCGGTGTGATCACCGTCTCTGCGGGGAACCACGCGCAGGGGGTCGCCTGGGCCGCCGCCGCCGCCGGGGTCCGTTCGACGGTCGTGATGGCGGAGATCGCCTCGCCGACCAAAGTGGCCGCCACGCGCGAGTACGGGGCCGAAGTCATCCTCTTCGGCAAGGACAATATCGCCGCCTTCGCCGAGATGGACCGCCTGCGGATCGAGCGCGGTCTGACCCTCGTCCACCCCTACGACGACCCGCAGACGATCGCTGGGCAAGGGACGATCGGCCTCGAAATCCTGGAAGACCTCCCCCTACTCGGCCAGGGGGCCGGCGCGGGGCGCGACACCGTGATCGTGCCGATCGGCGGCGGCGGGTTGATCGCCGGGGTCGCCCTCGCGATCAAGGCGCAGCGACCGGGGGTGCGGATCATCGGCGTCGAGCCGCAGGGCGCGGCGAGTATGCACACGGCCCTCGCGGCGGGACAGATCGTGCCGCTGACCAATATCCAGACGGTGGCCGATGGCCTCACCGCCCCGTTCGCCGGGGTGTTGAATCTCGCCCTCGTCCGCCAGTATGTCGAAGAGATCGTCCTGCTCGACGACGAGACGATCCTCGCCGGGCTACGCTTCCTCCTCGAACGCGCGAAGCTCGTCGCCGAACCGGCGGGAGCGGCGGCGGTTGCCGCGCTCCTCAGCGGTGCCGTCAGCGTCGAACCGGGCGCAACGGTGGTCGCGCTGATCGGCGGCGGCAACATCGACCTGGGGCGGCTGAAGGGCTATCTGTAGACCGACACCTTGCAGCCCTCACCAACCTCCACGGAGAGAACACAGCCGATCGCGCGGCGAGGAGCCCTGCCGCGCGATTTTGTATGTCTACGGTCGCTGCGATGCCTCGATCAGCGTTTGTGGCTCGACACCTCGACGCGGAGGAGCCGGAACGCCAGACCGACGGCGGGGCCAGCGCCGAGCGCGAAGATCAGGGTGCCGATCCCGGCGGTGCCACCGAGGAAGAAGCCGATCGCCAGGGCGCACAACTCGATCACCCCACGCACGACGCTGACCCGTCCCCCGGTGCGTCGCGCCAGCGCGAGCATTAAGCCATCGCGCGGGCCAGCGCCGAGGCTCGCCTTGATATAGAGGGCGGTGCCAAACCCGACGACCATGACCCCGGCGATGTCAATCACGAGGCGCACGGCCAGCGGTGCGCCGCCGAAGTCCGGCACCAGGCCGATGGCGGTGAAAAGATTGACGAAACCGCCGACGAGGAGCATGTTGAGCACCGTCGCCACTCCGGGCCGGGCACCGAGCACCCAGGCGAGCAACAGGATCGCGAAGCCGACGATGATGCTGGCGGTGCCGAACGCGAGGCCGAGTCGATTCGCCAAACCCTGGTGAAAGACATCCCACGGCCCGAGCCCGACGCGAGATTGCAGGGTCAGCATGATCCCGAACGAGAAGCAGGCCAGCCCGCCGACCACCGTGAGGAGGCGGAGCGCCATTGCCCCGATCAATTGGGCCGGCGTCGGGCGCCCGATCCCCTCGACATTACTCACCATCCGCCGCCCCTCCACGTCCGGCCCCTGCGTCAGCCCCATCGCTGCCGGTGCCAGTATAGGCTACCGGCAGGTGCCGATACGTTTCGTGATCAGCGATGGAATGAACGAGTACAATAGCGCCAAGAGACGCCGAAGACGCGCCCGTACCAGCGTCGGGAATTTCCCGCGGCTGGTCTTTGTCCACGATGTCGGGAGAAGCAAAGGAGCCCGCGATGGGACTTGTACAGCGCAGTGTCGTGATCGAGGCACCGGTCGAAGAGGTTTTCGGCTTGATGACCGATACCAGCCGCTTCGATACATGGGTCTTCGGGTTTGCCGGCCTCGATGAGGGGCCGACCAAGCTCAGCCAGGACACGAAGTTTCGCTGGAAGATGAAGGGGCACGGCCTGACCCTGAAGCCACGCAGCACCATCGTCGCGTTCGACGCGCCCACAGGTTATGAGGAAGAGATCCGCATCCCCGGTATCCTGCGCGGGCGCTTATCGAAGAGGATCGTCGCGGAGAAGCGCCGAACCCGCTTAAGTTGGTCGCTGGAATACCGCCTGATCGGCGGGCCGCTCGGCGCGGCGGCAGACTGGGCAGTTGCCAGGCGGGTCGCCGAACGCGCGGTGCAGCGTAGCCTCGCCGGGGCCAAGCAGGTACTCGAAGCTCGGAAGCAGAGTGCCACGGCGCGCGGCGGCTATCGCCGCCAGACTGCGGTTCGATGACCCACAAGACGGTCGCCGGGGATCGACACGGGGCCGCAGACGAAGCGGCGGCACGCGCGGACCATGCCGATGCCGCTGCTCTCGTCCAGAGCCCCGCGCCAGCGACCGTGGCCGAACCGCCGCCTGTACGCGGTCGCCATGACCCGCGCAATCGCCTCAACGACCTGACCGGGCGTGAATGGCTCTACTTCCTTTCCTCGGTGCTGACGACCGCCTATCCGGTCAATGGGCCGGAATCGTACGGGCACAAGCTGCGCCGGGCGCATCCCTCCCCCAAACCGCCGCAACTGATGGCGACGCTGATCAACTTCTTCACCAGGGAAGGCGGGCGCGTGCTCGATCCGTTCGCGGGGGTCGGCGGCACCTTGCTCGGCTGTGCGCTTACCGGGCGCCGGGGGGTGGGGATCGATCTCGCCAGTGGGTACCGCGACATCTATGGGGCGGTCTGCGCGCAGGAAAACCTCACGCCGCAACCGTTCCTACTCGGCGATGCCCGCATAGTCCTCGCCGACATAATGGACACTGCGGTCCCCCTGAGTGAGCCGTTCGACCTCATCCTGACGGACCCGCCCTACGGCGAGATGCTGTCGCGCCCGCAGGAAGGCGAGAAACGGAAGCGCACCGGGCGCGCCGATCCGACGCCATTCACCAACGATCCGCACGACCTCGGCAATCTCACCCGCACGGCGTTCTTAACGGCGCTGGTCGAGATCATCAGCCTGGCGATGGCACGCCTGCGACCGGGCGGGCACCTCGTCCTCTTCGCCAAAGATTTGCAGCCGACCGCCGAGCACCACAACCTATTGCACGCCGATATCGTCGCGCGTTTCGCCGCCGATCTCCCCGCGCTCCGTTTCCGTGGCTATAAGCTCTGGGTCGATCAGACGATCAACCTCTACCCGTTCGGCTACCCCTATGGCTTCGTGGCGAACCAGATCCACCAATATATCCTGATCTGGCAAGCACCCGCGGTGGCTCACTCTCGCGCAGGGGAGGCAACGGCCTAAATCATCCGCGTAGTAGGACAACCAGCCGACGCTTCAACAGAATCGTTTGATTACTCACGCGAAACACGCGGCGGGATCAAGGACAGCGACCGAATCTGCACCGTGTTGCGTCCACACGCTGAAGAGGGCGGGATCGAGCGTTTCAGGAAGCGTCTGTTCGGCCAGACCCACGGTCGCGATCGTGTGCAAGCCACTCACCCCTGGCACGATCAGCGCGCCGAGCGGCGCGGCACCCTGCGGCCCGACGATCAGCAAACGGCGGCGGCTATCCTGGTCGTTGCTCGGAATCCCGGTCAGGCGCTGCGTCAGGTCGATCACCGGTAATGCACG
>DATCMP010000371.1:0-5953 GCA_036563365.1 Thermomicrobiales bacterium | reverse complement strand
GTCACACGCAGCAAGTCGGCGTACTGTTCCTTCGATCCGGCCCAGAAATGAGCGAAGTTCGGCTCGTTCCAGACTTCCCAGGTATTGACCCGCCCTTTGTAGTGCTCGGCGGTCTTACGGACATAGTTCGCCCAGCGATCGAGCGGGGGCGGGGTCGGCGAGACCGGGCGACTTTCCCCGACCGCCCAACCCGCGGTGTAGTCGAGCAACCCCAGGATTTCCAGCCCTTGTGCCCGTTCGGCGTCGATCACCCGATCCATGCAAGTCCAGGTGAAGACGTCGCGGCTCGGCTCGACCCAGTCCCAACGGATCTCTTCCTTGACCCAGGTGACCCCGGTACGCGCCAACGTATCGACCGCCGGGCCATGCTTGTCGTCACATTCGTGCCGCGTGCCGATGTCGGCCACCAGGCCAAGGCGCGACTCCCGGCTCGCTGCCGCAACGGACGTCTGTCGCGTCCCGACAGTGCCGAAGCCGCTTCCCAGGAAGAGCAACGCGAGCAGAATGCGCCAAGCCTGCTGTCGTCCGTTTCGCCACGCCATGAGCCCCCTTTTCAACTGGCTGGTCCCCGGACACCCGCCCAGCGATCGGCAGGGCCGTCCGTCAATCAGCTATCCGGTGCCAGGTTTTTCCATACCATAGAACAAAACTGTACCCCCCATCCCTACCGAGGACAATAGTACTTAGGGGCTAGAGAGCCGCTTCGGCAGTGTTCGCGCTCCAGTTCAGTGCGGTGACACCGGGCGTGACGTGATCGTTTATCTTGACGAGCAAGCGACCACAACGGCGCTGAATAACGATGTAGAGGAGCGGCGAAGGTGTTCTGGCGCAAGGCCGAGGTGGAGATCGTACCGGAACGGCAAATCTACATCGCGGGCGAGGTCATCAATGCCCGCGCGCGGATCGTAGGCAAGGGCAATCTGGCGATCGAGGAGGCGCGCGTCGAACTGCGCCGTAGCCAGCGCTACTCCTATCAGCGGCGTGAGCGCGACAATGAGGGCCGCTACCGCTGGTCGCATACCAGCGATGTCGAGCACACGGCGGTCGAGGCGGTGCGGATCCTCGGTGCCGGTGAGCTCGCCGAGGGTCAGTTCTTCGAGCAGTACCTGTCGTTCACACTGCCCGAGCAGGCTGCCCCATCGGGCGATGCCAGCCTGCTCGATACCGGCTGGAGCCTGCAACTGATCCTTAATCGACGCCGCGCGATCGACGTCAACGCCGGAACCAGTTTTCGGGTTTTGGCACCGGCAGCGCAGAGCAGCGCGCGGATCGCGACCCAGGCTCGCAGCAGCACCGCCGATCGCTGCGCGGTCCTGCCCGAGATCACCTATCGCGACATCCAGGTTGGCGCGACGATCGCGGGAACGATCATCGTTTTCGCGCGCCAACCGGTCGAGGCGCGTCAGGTGCGGGTCGAGCTGGTCAGGATCGAGGCGACCGAGCCGCGCTCCGTCTCGGACCCCACACGCGGACGGAACGACAGCACCACCGTCGTGAAGCAGACGTTCGCGGCGGGCGGCACCCTCCCGGTCGGCACACCCTGGGGCTTCCCGTTCACGCTCACCGTCCCCCCGGATGCCCACCCGACCGCCTTTACCCCGCGCGGGACGGTGCGGTGGCTCTTGCGTGGTGTGGTCGATCGCAGCCTCGCGGAAGATTACTCGGGGGAGATCGAGGTCAATATCTACAACGGCCCGGCCAGCGCGCCCCCGCCCCCGCCCCCACTCGCATACATAGCGCAGATGCCGCTCGACGTAGTGGCGAACGATCCTTCAGCAACAGCGCTCGGAGAGAAGCCAGCCGAAACGTCCGCAGCGACCTCCAAGGCATTACTGCTCGAACCCGACGCAGCCAATCCCCTGGCAGGGCAACGCTTCCCGCTCGACCAACCGCTCGTCACGCTGGGTCGGCGCGAGTCGAATACGATCGTCGTACCCGAGCAGGCGGTATCGCGGGCACACGCAGAGATACGGCGGGAGGACTCAGCCTTCGTGCTGCGCGATCTAGGCAGCACCAGCGGCACCTATCTCAACGGCGCACCACTCGCTGGCGAACAGCGGTTGCGACCGGGCGATGTCGTGGGCCTCGGCCCCGACGTGACATTCATCGTCAGAGAGGCCGCGCTACGCGAATAGCTCATGCGGCGGGCGGTTAGAACCGCCCGCTCCTCCCCCTGGTGTTACACTCGATCGAAGAATGGTGTCGCGCCGAGGCGGCATCCGAGAGTGACACCGGCGGCATCGGAATCGCGTACCTACTTTGGAAGTACGCGACCGTTCGGGTCGGCAGGGGAGGGAAGTTCATGGCCTACACCGGTGGCGACGACGCCAAGCGGGATAATCCCGATAACGGCTTTCGCGGCATGATGCGCGGGTTGCGCGATTTCGTCACGCAGATCGCCGACCCCACCGCTCCACAACGGCCCCAGGCGATTAATAGCCCCGGTCGTCGGCCACCGCGCGGCGGGCCACGCACCGTCACCGCCAGCAGCACCGGCGCTCGCGAGCCGATCGTCGACATTTTCGATGAGGGCGAGTACATCCGTGTGGTCGCCGACATGCCCGGCGCGGACCCGGCCACGCTAAAGGTGCGCGGTGCCGATGATCGGCTCGCCATCGTCGCTGCGGGACCGGCGCGGCGCTACGAGCGGGTCATCACCCTGCCGATGCCCGTCACCCCGGAGCGGGCCGCACCGCCGACGTTCATCAATGGGATCATGGAGATTCTGCTACCGGTGAATCGTCTGCGCGTGCCGGAGCCGGTGCCGCAATCGTCGCAAGAAGCGGGCGATGAAGCGACCGTTGCCAACCAGCTCACCGTGAATGGCCGCTGATACCCGCGCATAACCCCGGCGGCGGAGCGATACGACCCTAACCACGAGCACGAGGACGAATGACCGCATCAACCCTCCCCACGGCACCACCAACCACCCGCCCAGAAAACGGATTGCGCGCCAGCGAGGCACACGCGCGCGATGCCGATCGCGGGATTGTACGCCTCGATCCGTCTGACCTCGCCGCGTTGGGCGCACGGACCGGCGATCTGCTGCTGATCAGCGGTGCGCGGACAACCGTCGCCAAGGCGCTGCCGCTGGCGGTCGAAGAACGCGGACGCGGAATCGTCCAACTCGACGGTGTCACGCGCGAAAACGCCCGCGCGATCCTCGGGGAGCGGGTCACGCTGCGCCCGGTGAGCGGTCGCGCGGCGAAGCGCCTCATCCTCCAACCGGTCGGCGGGACGACCGCGCTCACCGGGCAGGATGCGCGTTATCTGGCCTATCTCCTCGAAGGGCAGGCGTTGGTCGCCGGCGATCGGGTGCGCGTCGGGCTCTTCGGCCCACGCCCGCAGGATTTCCAGGTGCAGGAGACCGACCCTGACGGCCCGGTACTCGTGACCGACAAGACCTCCGTGCGCCTCGCGGGGAACCGCGCCGCCGATGGTCGCCCGGCGATCACCTACGAGGATATCGGCGGGCTCGATCAGGAGATTCGCCGCATCCGCGAAATGATCGAACTGCCGTTGCGGTACCCGGTCCTCTTCGAGCGCCTGGGGATCGACCCACCCAAGGGTGTCCTACTGGCTGGGCCACCGGGGACCGGCAAGACCCTGATCGCCCGCGCGGTCGCCTACGAGACCGCCGCCCACTTCTTCCACATCAACGGCCCGGAGATTATCAATAAGTTTTATGGGCAGAGCGAGGCGAATCTGCGCTCGATCTTCGAGGAGGCGAGCCGTCACACGCCGAGCGTGATCTTCATCGATGAGATCGACGCGCTGGCCCCGAAACGGGTCGATGTCGCCGGGGAGGTGGAGAAGCGCGTCGTCGCGCAACTCCTCGGCCTGATGGACGGCCTCCAGGCGCGGGGGCAGGTGATCGTCATCGGCGCCACCAATATCCCCGATGCGCTCGATCCGGCCCTGCGCCGACCGGGACGCTTCGACCGCGAGTTGACGATCGCGGTGCCGAACCGCCCGGGTCGCCTCGAAATCTTGCAGATCCACACGCGCGGGATGCCGCTCGCCGCCGATGTTGATATCGACCGCCTCGCCGCGCTCACACACGGCTTCGTCGGTGCGGACCTCGAATCGCTCTGCCGCGAGGCGGCGATGGTCGCGCTGCGCGGGCTGCTGCCGACGATCGACTTCGGGCTCGATACGGTGCCGCTCGATCAGCTCTCCCAACTCGACGTACGGCAGGCCGACTTCCTCGACGCCCTGCGCGAGATCTCCCCATCGGCGCTGCGGGAGGTTTTCACCGAGACCCCTGACGTGAGTTGGGATGACATCGGCGGGCTTGATGAGGCCAAGGCGGCGTTGATTGAGGCGGTCGAATGGCCGCTGCGGTACGGCGCGCTCTTCGATCGCCTCGGGGCCACCCCGCCGCGCGGCATCCTGCTCGATGGACCGCCAGGCACTGGTAAAACGTTGCTGGCGAAGGCGGTCGCGCACGAGAGTGAGGTCAATTTCATTTCGGTCAAGGGGCCGGAACTTCTCTCGAAATGGGTCGGCGAGTCGGAGAAGGGGATCAGGGAAATTTTCAAGAAGGCCCGTGCGGCCGCACCCTGCATCGTCTTCTTCGATGAGATCGACGCCCTGGTGCCCGAGCGGGGCGGCGGCTTCGCCTCCGAGGTCAGCGAGAGGTTGGTCGGTCAACTGCTCGCCGAACTCGACGGGCTGGAAGAGATGCAGGGGGTGATGGTCCTCGGCGCGACCAATCGCGCCGACATCCTCGACCCGGCGCTGCTCCGCCCCGGTCGCCTCGACCTGACGATCACCCTGCCACTCCCCGACTTCGCCACGCGCGAGGCGATCGTCGCCGTCCACCTGCAAGACCGCCCGCTGTCCGCCGACATCGATTATCGCGTCATCGCGCGGGAGACGGAAGGCCGTAGCGGTGCCGACATCGCCGGGCTCTGTCGGCAGGCGGCGGTGCTGGCGATCCGTGAGGCGATCAGCGACGGGCGCGACGCGGAAGATGAAGACCTCCACGTCGCCGTGCGTCATCTGGTCGAAGCGGCGGGACAGCTCGGCTACGACGACTTCGACACCACCCCCTACGCGCCGCCGCAAGCTCCGGCACCTCGCCGCGGTTGGTGGGGTTAACGAACGTAGCGCAATGAAAGAGACAACGGACGGCCCCGGCGTATTTCCGCCGGGGCCGTCCGTTGCAGTTACCGCAACTTGCTCCGAATCATCAGGTTCTGAGACGACGCAGCACCCCGGCGACGGTTGCCCCGACGGCCGTGGCGGTCGCGACACCGAATGTCGCCATCGCCGCCTTCGCGCGACGCTCTTTCTCCTCCGAGGTGCTCAGTGCCTCATCGCGCCTGACCTGCTCGACCATCGAATGGTAGGGACGTTCGCGAATCTCGCGCAAGCGCTGATCGAGGGCGGAATCAGCCTCTGGCGTATCGGTCCCCGACCCTGAATCTGGCATATGGCTGCCCGCTGAAGCGCGCATCGTTGCCGCTACCGGTCCGCCCCCGCCATCGGCCACACGCTGGGCGGAAGAGGAATTGGTCTGCGTAACCTGCCGCTGCGATACACCGGCCTCGCGCGCGGCCTGCGGGTGCGGTTCTGGTTGCTTCCCGGGCAGTTGCTTCTTCGGATCGCTCATCTTGTCGCGGATCGTCTCGGGGTCGTAGCGCCGGGCTGCCTCCGCGTTGAACTCCGCACCGAGCAAGATGATCGTGCTGACGATCCTGAGGAAGAAGAGGAAGATGATCGCCCCGGCGATAGCCCCATAGGTTTTGTTGAACGAAGCTCCGGCGAAGAACGAGACGTACAACCCGAAGAGGGCGCTGAAAATTACGATCCCGATGGTGGTCAATATCGACCCTGGCGAGATCCAGACGAACTGCTGCTTGATATTGGGAGCCTTCCAGTAGAGGATCGCCAGCCCTAGAGTGATACCGACTAATGCACCGACGACGCGAACGATCCAAAAGATCAC
>DATCMP010000620.1:0-2609 GCA_036563365.1 Thermomicrobiales bacterium | reverse complement strand
CGCGGCCCGCCCGCCCATTGTAGCGTGATCGTATAGTCCGTCTTAACCGAAGAGCGCGAGGATCTGTTCGCCGCCCTGCGGCCCGCTGCCATAACCGCGAATGTTGCCGTCGCCATCGACCGCAACCGCGACGGCCTGCTTATCGACCCCTTTGAGGCCATAGCTGGCGGTCACCTTGCCATCCCAGTCGGGGAGCATGATGATGATCCGGGAAGGATCGGCAGGGGCCGGCTGGCCCTGCTGCTGAAGCACCGCCGTGACATCGCGCACGACCTCTTGATAGCCGCTCTGGATTCGCCCTTTGGCCATCCCGTGCATCATCTTGGGGATCCCGCTGAGATCGAGGATCGAGATGATCGGTAACGCCTCGCCAGCGTAACGGCTGCGGATCGTGCGGCTGATCTGCCGCGCCTGGTCGGTGCTATCGCGCCCGCCGAAGACCAGGACGACCGGTTTGCCCCGGAAATCGCTGAGCGCGACGGGGTGCCCGACGATATGCTGCAAGCTGAAGTTCGGGGCCACTGCCAGCGCTGTCATTTTCCACCTCCAAAATCGGTACAGAACAACCGTCTCTGTTGTTCTAATACGTCGGTTCAGGGGGGAATATCACGCGCTCAGGCGAGCGGCACCGGCTCGGGGATTTGCGGTAGGGGTGAACCGCTGGCGTCCACGAGGACGACTTCGTGGAGCCCTGCCTCTTCGCGCGTCATCACCTCGTCGGCGATCAGCACGCGCTTGAGGGCGACGATCGCCGCCTCGACCATCCCGTCTTCGGGCTCGCGGGTGGTGAGCCGTTGGAGCGCGAGGCTCGGCGTGACGAGCAGGCGGACGAGCCGATTGCCATAGTGAGCGGCGCTGAACCGGACAAATTCGTAGGCGACCGCAGCGATCACCGGGACGAGGACGATCCGTGAGAGGATCCGCTGCGGGAGCGGCGGGCGACCGAGGAAGACGAAGACGACGATCGAGAAGAGCACGACGATCAGCAGGAAGCCAGTACCGCAGCGCGTATGGAGCGTACTTTGCCGCTGCACCGAGGCAACATCGAGCGGCGCGCCCGCTTCGTAGGCGTTGATCGCCTTGTGTTCCGCACCGTGATAGCCGAAAACGCGGCGAATATCCGGCATCCGCCCGATCAGCCCCAAGTAGCCGAGCAAGATGGTGAGGCGTATCAACCCTTCAACCAGGTTACTGACGAGCGCCGAGGCGATCCAGCGATCGAGGAAGTGAATGATCAGCAGCGGCAGGACGAAGAAGAGTGCCGTCCCGAAGAGGAGCGAGAGGGCGACCGTGGCCCAGAGGAGCGGCCCCGCAATCCCCGCTGGCGTGACGGCCGACTGTGCCGAGGCCGCACCTATCTCGCCTTGCCGCAGGGGCTCATCCTCGTCCTCTTCGAGGGCGGCGACGTTCGCCGAGAGGGTCAGGGCGCGCATCCCGAGGAGTAATGCGTCCCAGAGGACGAAGACGCCACGGATGAACGGCCAGTGTCGTACCGGGCTGCGGTAAACCCAGGAATCGAGCGGTGCGCTGTGCAGCGCGATCCGCCCATCCGGCTGACGGATGGCGACCGCCATCTGGCGCTGGCCGCGCATCATCACGCCTTCCATCACCGCCTGGCCGCCATAGTAGTAGCGTTTGCTCATCGTTCGCTCCGTTGTACGTCGTGTGATGCAGGGGGAGTATACAAGATGTGCCGGAGGACTCCCGATCAGCGGGGACGTGCGCCCAACTGGCGGTAGAGGGTCAGGTAATCGTCGGCCAGCGCATCCCAGGAGAACTGCCGCTCAACCAACGCACGCCCCGCCGCACCAAAAGTCGGCCAACTGGCGCGTGCCGCCAATGCCGCCGCGAGCGCCGCGGCGAACGCCGCCGGATCACCGGGCGCGGCGAGAAAGCCGGTCCGCCCCGGCAGAACCTTATCGGTGAGGCCGCCTGCGGTCGTAGCGACCACTGGCAACCGGTGCGTCAGCGCTTCGAGCGCGGCGAGCGAACTACCCTCGTAGAGTGACGGCACCAGCGCGAGATCGCTGCGCGACAGCAGGCTATGGAGCTCCGCATCGGGGAGTGCGCCGACCAGCGTGATATTGGTCGCGAACTCGGCCTGAGCGACGGCCGTCCTCAAGGCTCCCTCCTCGCTCCCCTGGCCGACGATCAGCCAGCGCCACCCCTCGGGCAGCTGATCGCGCAGCAGGGCGAACGCGGCGATCCCTTCTTGCAAGCCCTTGTTGCGTTCAAGTCGCGCCACGCTGACGAGGGTGAGTGGGCTATCGACCAGGCCATAGCGCGCAACGAGCCCTCGAATCAGTGCGGGATCGACCAGCGCGTCGAGTTCTTCCGGGGCCACCCCGTTCGGGATGAGCGCGATCCGCTCGGTCGGCACCGCCAATTGCCGTGCGATCGGTGCGATCAGTGCGCGATCGGTGGCGATGACCATCTCGGCAGCACGCGCCACGCGGCGCACTCCATAGCGGAATGGCGCATAGGCGAGCCACTTCGCGCGGTCGCGACGGCTGAACTCCTCAAGGCCATGCGGGTTGAGGACGAGCGGGGGTAGGGGAGTCGTGAGGGGTGCCGCCTTCCCCAACACGGGAGGGCCGGGGGGGGGGGCC
>DATCMP010000295.1:0-17209 GCA_036563365.1 Thermomicrobiales bacterium | reverse complement strand
CGAGAGATCGCCGGGCTTGGGCTGACCGGGCAGATGCACGGCGCGACCTTTCTCGATGCCGCCGATCAGCCGATCCGCCCCGCACTGCTGTGGAACGATCAGCGAACGGCGGCGCAGTGCGCAGCGATCACGCAGGTGGTGGGTGCGGAGCGGTTGCTCGCGATCACCGGCAACCCGGCGTTGACCGGCTTCCAGGCCCCCAAGATCCTCTGGCTGCGCGACGCCGAGCCCGCCAACTATGCGCGTGTGGCGCGCGTGCTGCTGCCGAAAGATTTTGTGCGCCTGCGGCTGACCGGCGAGGCCGCGACCGACGCCTCCGACGCCGCCGGGACGTTGCTGCTCGACGTGCGGCGGCGCGACTGGTCGCCGGAAATCCTGGCGGCGCTGGGGATACCGGGCGAGTGGCTGCCGACCGTCCACGAGGGGCCACAAGTCGCCGGACGGTTGCTGCCGGGGCTCGCCGCTACGTTAGGGTTGCCTCCGGGACTGCCGGTCGCGGCGGGCGGCGGCGACAACGCTGCGGCGGCGGTCGGCACCGGGATCATCGCGACCGGGCCGGTCAGCGTCTCGCTCGGGACAAGCGGCGTCATCTTCGCGCACACCGACGATTTTCGCCCCGATCCATCCGGGCGACTCCACGCCTTCTGCCACGCGGTGCCGGGGGGCTATCACCTGATGGCGGTGACGCTGGCGGCGGGCGGCGCGCTGCGCTGGTGGCGCGATCTCCTCGGCTCGGACGACTACGCGCGCCTGACCGCCGAGGCCGCCGCCGTGCCACCGGGCGCGGAGGGCTTGCTGTTCCTGCCATATCTCAGCGGCGAGCGGACGCCGCACCTCGACCCGGCGGCGCGCGGGGTATTCATCGGCCTCACCGCGCGCCACACGCGGGCGCATCTCACCCGCGCGGTGCTGGAGGGGGTCGTCTTCAGCCTGCACGATGGCTTCGCGCTGATCCGCGAGTTGGGCGTGCCGACCGGCGAGGTGCGCGCGACGGGCGGCGGCGCGCGCAGCGCCCTGTGGCGTCAAATCCTGGCCGACACCCTCGATCTACCGGTGCGTCGCGTCGTGGCGGAGGAGGGTCCGGCGTATGGTGCGGCGTTGCTGGCCGGTGTCGCCGCCGGTGTCTGGCGCGATCTCGCCGAAGCGGCGACGTTGGTGCGCCTGCGACCCGAGCGAGATGAGCCCATCCCGGCTGGCGTGCGCGTCTACGCCGAATACACCGCGCTCTACCGTTCCCTCTACCCGGCGCTGCGCGGCGCGATGGGGCGACTCACGGCGCTGGTGTCAGGATGAGTCGGAGCGTCAGTGCGGGGGCGGGGCGATGAATTGGCTCCGCTCGCCGGTGACCATGAAGATCGTGCGCTCGCAGATATTGGTGACCCGGTCGGCGATCCGCTCCAGATTGTGTGTGACCCACAGCAGTCGCGTCCCGCGGGTGATCTTCAGCGGATCTTCGGCCATGTAGGCCAGGATCTCCTGGTAGACCTGATCCTGCAAATTGTCGATCAGATCATCTTCGCGCCAGATCTCCTGCGCGGTGGCGGTGTCGCGGTCGATGAACGCATCGAGGCTGCGCCGCAGCATATCGATCGACAATTCGGCCATCCTGGGGATGTCGATCAGCGGTTTGATCGGCGGCTCATCGAGGCTGAGCAGCGCCAATTTGGCGATCCCCTCGGCGTAGTCGCCGATCCGCTCCAACTCCCCGGCGATGGCGATCACGCTGGCGACCGTGCGGAGGTCGCCGACGAGGGGCTGCTGCGTGGCGATGATCAGGAGGGCGCGCTCTTCGATCGCATAGCTGAGCGTGTCGATCGGGTTGTCATCGGCCACGACCCCTTCGGCGAGCGCAGCGTCGCGTCGTTTCAGGGCGGCGACCGAGCGCTCCACCGCGACCGCGGCCATGCTGCCCAGCGTCAGGATCTCGTGCTGCAAGGCGCGCAATTGGCGCTCGAAACTTTCCCTCGGCATCGGTCGGGTCCCTCTCTGCAGCGCGACCAGTTGGGCGGCGATACGGCCGCTGACGCCGGGATGAAAGGAAGAAAGGCACCGGCCAGGTGTCGATGCCGAACGGATCTCCACATGCTGCCCCTAATCATAGCACGCACACGGTATACGTTTACCGTGTGCGTGCCGAAGTGCTATCGGGTTGTAGGCTGACGGGGTTTAATCGTCGGTATCGAGGGCGAGCGGCGCTGGCAGGCGTTGGGTATCGCGGAGGGTGTCGAAATTCGGCCACTCGCCATCGATCATGAAGATCACCTGCTCGCAGATATTTGTCGCGCGGTCCGCCACCCGTTCCAGGCGATGCACCGTCCAGAGGAGGTGCGTCGCGCGGGTCAGCGTGCTAGGGTTCTCGATCATCGAGACGAGCAGTTCCTGATAGAGGGCCTGTTGCAGCGTATCGACCGCCGGATCCTCGTTCCAGATATGCCGCGCGAGCGAGGCGTCGCGCGTCGCATAGGCATCGAGACTCCGTTGCACCATCCGTCGTGCGGCGCGGGCCATCCGGTAGAGTTCGTGCGTCGGCGGCAACGCCGGTTCGCGCGGATCGTGCAGGATCAGCTTCGCCGTGCTGGTCGCGTAGTCGGCGATCCGCTCCAACTCGCTGGCGATCGCCATCCCGGCGGTGATCGCCCGCAGATCGCCCGCCGTCGGCTGTTGTCGGGCGAGGAGGGCGATCGCGTCGTGTTGGATCGCGGCGTGCCGCTGGTCGATCGCGCCGTCACCGGCCACGATCGCGGCGGCGGTGTCGCGGTCATCTTCCTGCACGGCCCCGATGACCCGCTCGATCGCCGTCACCGCCAGGCCGCCGAGTTCCAAAACATGCGCGCGTAAGCCAGCGAGTTGCGCGTGAAATTCGGCTCGTACCACCGTACATCTCCCTGCGAGTCCACTTGTTCATGACAAGAAGAGATGGCAGGTTCGCCGCTCCGAGGGGAAGTGACTTCGCTTCCCGCCAACTCCTCGCTTGTCAGTTCCCGGGCTCGCGACTTAACCGAAGCGACCGGTGATGTAATCCTCCGTCCGCTTCTCGCGCGGTTGGGTGAAGATCTGCTCGGTGCGCCCGTACTCCACCAGTTGCCCGTACCGTGTTTCACCAGCCAGCATGAAGGCGGTCCAGTCGGCGACGCGCGAGGCTTGCTGCATGTTGTGGGTGACGATCGCGATCGTGTACTTCTGCTTCAGCTCCCCGATCAGTTCCTCGATCTTGTAGGTCGAGATCGGGTCGAGCGCCGAGCACGGCTCGTCCATCAGCACGACTTCCGGCTCGACCGCGATCGTGCGGGCGATGCAGAGGCGTTGCTGCTGCCCACCGGAGAGGGACGCGCCCGACTCCTTCAGCTTGTCCTTGACCTCGTTCCAGAGGGCGGCACCGCGCAGGCTGCGCTCGACCGTCTCGTCCATCTCGGCCTTGCGCTTGCGGATCCCGTTCAGCTTCAATCCGGCGATCACGTTGTCGTAGATCGTCATCATCGGGAAGGGATTCGGTTTTTGGAAGACCATCCCGATGTGACGGCGGACTCGCACCGCATCGACGCCCTTGCCGTAGATGTCCTGCCCATCGATCATGATCTTGCCCTCGACGCGCGCGCCGGGCAGGACCTCGTGCATCCGGTTAAGGCAGCGCAGGAAGGTGGACTTGCCGCAGCCGGAGGGGCCGATCAGGGCCGTCACCTCGTTGGCGCGGAACGTCATCGACACATCCTTGATCGCGTGGGTGCTGCCGTACCAGGCGTTGACCGCCTCCGCGACGAGGGCGACGCCGCTCTCCCCATGCCCGAGCGCTTGCCGCGCCTGGGCGCGCTCACTCGCCGCCAGCGCCAGATCGGACGCGGTCGCGCTGCCCGGGGGATGGCCTTGCCCGTCGGCGATACCGCCCTTCGTCGCTTCGATCGTCGCGATCGGCCGCCCTTCGCGTTCATCCCTGCTCATCGCTGTCGCTCCTCCTTCGTCACCGCCTCGCGGTGTCCTATCGTCGTATGGTCGTTGTTGAACGGTATCGTTGTCGGTCGCCCTACCCTAGTTCAACGTCGTTGCTTCGGATTGCCGAGCCGGGCGGCGAGGCGGACCGAAAGACTGAGCAGCCCGATGATGATGATCAGGATCAGGGAGGCCCCCCAGGCTTTGGTGAAGGAGTCGGCGAACGGGGATTTGGTCGCGTACTGGTAGATTTCGAGCGGCAGCGCCGCCATCGGGCCGCGGAGGTTGGTGCTGGCGAAGCTGTTGCCCAGCACCGTCAGCAGGAGCGGGGCCGTCTCGCCGCTGACGCGGGCGACCGAGAGGATGACGCCGGTCAGGATACCGCCGCGCGCGACCGGCAGGACAACGCTGACGATCGTCTTCCACTGCGGCGTACCGAGGGCCAGCGACGCTTCGCGCAGATTGTTCGGCACGAGTCTGAGGATCTCTTCGGTCGTGCGCGTGATGATCGGGATCATGATGATCGCCAGCGCGACGCTGCCGGCGAAGGCGTTATAGGTGCCGAAGCCGCGCTTGACGAGCAGCGCCCAGGCAACCGCCCCGATGGCGATCGACGGGAGGCCGGTCATCAGATCGGCGGTGAAGCGGACGGCATTGGCGAAACGCCCCCGCCCGAACTCGGCGAGGTAGATCCCGGCCCCGAGGCCGATCGGGATCCCGAAGAGGCTGGCGAGCCCGACGATCAGCAACGACCCCCGGATGGCCGGGGCGACGCCGCCCCCCGCTTCGCCGAGGGCCGGCGGGTTTTTGGTGAAGAAGTCGAGGTTGAGCGCCGGGGCACCCTTGACGATGATATAGCCCAGGATAATCCCCAGGATACTGACCCCGAGCAGCGCACTCCCGCCGATCAGCGTGGTCATGATCGCGTTGACCATCTTGCGACGTTTGGCCTGGACATCGGTCGCCTGGAGGGTGATCCGGCTCTTCGCGCCGATTAATGGTGGTGCGGTCAGCTGCCCTTGCATGGTTCCCCCTAAATCCCGGTCGCGCGGGTATCGCCGCCGAAGCGGCCGACGATCAGGCGGGCGACGAAGTTCACCGCCCCGGTCACGAAGAGGAGGACGACCGCCACACCGATGACCGCGCTGAAATGGACGGCGCTGTTGGCATCGGCGAACTGGTTGGCGATGGCACTCGCCATCGTGTAGCCGGGGGTGAGGATCGACCAGCTGATCTTGGTGGAGCTATTGCCGATCAGCATGGTGACGGCCATCGTCTCGCCGATCGCGCGCCCGAGGCCGAGGATCGCCGCGCCGACGATCCCGGCTCGCGCGTAGGGGAGGACCGCGCCGCGGATCATCTCCCACTTCGTCGCGCCCAGGGCGAGCATCCCCTCGCGCTGGGTGCCGGGCACGGTGCTGATCACCTCGCGGGCCACCGACATGATCGTCGGCAGGATCATGATCGCGAGGATGACCCCCGCGACGAGCATGTCGCGCCCGCGTGCCGGCCCAGCCACCAGCGCGTTCAGCCCCGGCACATCGCCCAGGGTGGCTTTGAGCGGGCGCTCGACGCGGTCGCGCAGGAACGGCGCGAGGACCGCAATCCCCCAGAAGCCGTAGATGACGGAGGGGATGACCGCGAGGAGTTCGACGATGAATGACACCGGCGTGCGTAACCATCCCGGCGCATATTCGACGATGTAGAGGGACGCGCCGACCGCGATCGGGGTGGCGATCACCAGGCCGATGATCGAGGTGAAGATGGTGCCGTAGATGTAGGGGAGGGCTCCGAAAATCTCACCGGTGGGGTTCCAGACCTGGCCGGTGATGAAGCGTAGCCCCTCTTTGACCAGGGCGACACGCGCATCGATGAACAGGACGACGAAGATCGTGGCGAGCAGCACGAGAATCGCCGCCGCGAAGATGAATGCGACGCCCCGAAACGCGCGGTCCCCCATCGCGCTGCCCCGGCCATCGCGCAAGTTCACCCGCTGACCGGGCGGTTTGCCGTCGCGTAATGCTGTTTGAGCCGCCATCGCGTCCCTCCTTCGTTGCGCTGCCTGCCCGGGGGCTGCTCGTGCCCGGCGCGGGCGATGCGACGGGCCGGTGTGAACCATCGCCACCCGCCCGCCGCATCACGTCATGCGTCTCGTTCGTTGTTCTCCGGCCCCACCGGCTTTGTTACTTGCCGGGGAATGCCTTCTGGCCGTTGACCACGATACTGTTGATGAAAGCCTCGCCGCGCACGACGATCGACGGCGGCAGCGGCGCGTAATCAAGGCCCTCGTTGAACTGCTGACCCTCGTGGAGCGCCCACCAGAGCATCCGCGTCAGGGCGATCGCCTTCGGCTGGTCGGTCTGGTTCGGGCAGGCGAGGATCCAGGTGATGGCGGTGATGGGATACGACTGCGCGCCCGGCGCATTGACCAGCTTGAAGCGCAGGTCAGCCGGGGCCTGGGGCGCGAACGCCTGACCCGCCGCCGTGACCGACGCCGCGCTCGCGGTGACGAATTGCCCCTCGCGGTTCTTGACATCGGCGTAGGGGAGATTGTTCTGCTTGGCGAAGGCCAGTTCGACATAACCGATGGCGTAGGGGTTGTTCTTGATCTCGCTGGCGACGCCGGGGTTGCCGCTGGCACCGATGCCGCCCGGCCACTGCACGGTCGAGCCGCTCTTCGGCCCGTTGGCCCATTCCTGGTTGACCGCCGCGAGGTACGAGGTGAAGTTATCGGTTGTGCCGCTGCTGTCCGAACGGTGGATGGTGATGATATCCTCGTTCGGCAGGGTCACCCCGGGGTTCAGGGCGGCGATCTTCGGGTCGTTCCACTTCGTGATTTTTTCCAGGAAGATCCCGGCGATCGTGTCGCCGTCGAGCTTGACCTTCTGGCTCAGGTTCGGCAGGTTGTAGGCGACGACGATCGCGCCCAGCGTGGTCGGGATATGCAGGATCGTGCCGCCGCACTTCGCCTGTGACGCGGCCAACTCGGCATCGCTCATCGGGGAATCGGAGCCGGCGAAATCGACCGTCTGGTCGCGGATCGCGTTCTTGCCCGCGCCCGAGCCGGTCCCCTGATAGTTGACCTGGACGCCGGTGGCGGTGTTGTACTCGGCGAACCACTTGCTGTAGAGCACCTGCGGGAAGGTTGCGCCCGCACCGTTAAGGGCGGCGGCATCGCCCTGCTTGCCGGCGATCTTGATCGTGTTGTTGGGGGTGGCGTTCGCGCCAGCGGTGCCGACCGGGGTAGCGCTGCCGGTGGCCGTGCCGCTCGGGCGGGTCGCGGTGCTGCCCGCGCTACCGGCGGCGGTGGTGGTCGCCCCCGCTGCGGTGGTGCGGGTCGCCGCGCCTCCGGCCGGGGCGGTGGAACTCGCCGGGGCGGTCGAGGCCGGGGCTGTCGATGCTGCCGCGCTCGCCGCCGGGGCCGTGCTCGGTGCCGTCGATGCCGCGGTGCTCGGTGCGGTCGAGGCCGCCGGTGCGGTCGTCGGGGTCGCGCCGCCGCCACAGGCGGTCAGGACGAAGGTCAGCGCCAGGATCAGCGTCATGATCGTCAGCGGGCGGGTCGCGCCCCGTTGCCATTCAGACTGTACGCGCCGTGTTCTCGTCGAAGAGCCAGCCTGTGTCGTCAAGGAATCCTCCATTCGTACCTGATCCCCGTCCACGCGCCGATCCCGTTGTGCGGGAGCGTGGTTGTCGTGCGGGACACCGTTGTCCCTACCCGTCGAGGGCAAGCGTATCGGGCTGGTGTAAAGGCCACCTTAACCGTATGTTAACGGGACGTTAAAACTTGCGCCGGGCGATGTTAATCTCGCGGCCCGAAATGGTGCCCGGCGGCGATTGAAGCGCACCCACCTGGTGACGTTCTTTTGCGACGACTCCCCTGGGAAGAACGGAGCGCGCGGATGACACGTTCGCGGCGCGGTGTATCGCCGGGAACGGAGCGCGCGGTTACTCGGGGAGGGCGAGGGTGAGGGTGAGGGCGAGGTCGCGCATGAACGATTGGCTGGCGGTGTAGTCGCCCTCGGTCAGCACGGTGACATAGATGATGCGCCCGCTGACCAGCGTGAGCACCCCGGCGTCGTGGAGCACGCCATCCAGGTTGGCGGTCTTGTGAGCAAAGGTCGCGTCGTTCGGCAGCCCCAGCGAAAGGTGGGTGCCGAGCGCCTGCTCGGCAAAGAGGCCGCGCATCAGCGCGTAGTCGTCCGTGTCCAGATCGGGATCGAGCGTTTCGTTCTCGATCCCCTCGAAAAACCGCGTAACCTCGCGCGGTGTTGTCTCGATAGCGGGGTAGGTCGTGGTGGCGTGGAAGCCGTGATCGCGTAGCGGGGGTTCGATCTGGTCCCAGCCGCCGAGCGCCTCCACCAGCATCCACGCGGCGGTGTTATTGCTGGCGGTGATCATCAGGCGGCGTGCCCGGTTGACGGTGATCGTGTCGCCATAATCGCCGAGCCGGTAGCCGTCCTCGGCGCTGTCATCGGTCGCGGCGGTAAAGGTGAGGGGCGTGTCGTCGTGGAGTTTCCCCGCCGTGATGGCGTCCTGTACCGCCCAGAGGAGGAACGGCTTATAGAGGCTGGCGGCGGGGAACACCGCATCCGGGTCGAGGCGGATCGCATCACCGGTGGCGGCATCCTTGACGATGATCCCCGCGCGGGTGAGTCCCTGGCGATCGTAGGCGTCGATCAGCGCGAGGACCGCATCCTCCAGATCAGTCGGCAGCCCGACCATCGGCGAGCCCGGGGCGACACGGATACCCGTTCCGAGCGTGGCGGGGGTCGCCTCGATGAGGGGGAGGCCGATCGCGGGCGGTTCGGCGGGCGTACTCCGCGCGATCGTCGGGGTGGGTGCCTCTGTCGGGCTCACGCCGACGATCGTCGGCGGCACGGCTTGGCTCCCGCACGCCGTCAGGACCAGGAGGCAGAGGGTGAGCGCCCAACCGGCTCGCCAATATCGTCGGTACGGCATCACTAGCCTTCGTTTCGCACATGGTGAGCCGTCCGACCCTGGTGGGGTGTAGTATAGCGGACAAGGGGGCCGGAAACGGCCCGCGTTGATGAAGACTCGCTGAAGTTTTGCTAAAGATTTCACGCGATGCGCCCGGTCCCCCGCGACAGGGACGGCGGTGTCGAGAGTCCAACGCCCGCGCCGTTCGCGGATCGAAAAAGGGCGGTCGTCGATCGACGACCGCCCCTCACGCTGCTGAACTTAACGCCGCCCCTCGGAGGAGCGATCGCGCGAGATCTTCTTCTTTTTCTTCTTGTCCGCCGCCTCTTCGATCGCGGGCCGATCGATCACGGCGGCGGTCATCCCGACCGTGGAGAAGGTCTTGCCCTTCTTCCCGCGCTGCACTTCCGGCTCCTGGCGGCCACGGTTGCCGCCGTCGCGCCGGGCCTGTTGTGCTGCGCCGCCGTTGGAGGTGGTCGGTGCGGACGGCTCCGGCACGGTCCCGGCCGGCACGCCCCATCCGGCGAGGTCGGCGTCGGCCTGGTCGTCGTCGCGCGGGACGCGGCCATCGGCGGAAAGGACGCCATCGCCGATCGTCCAGGTCGTCGCGCCGAGGCGGTCGAGCAGTTCCTCGTCGTGCGAGGTGACCACGATCGCGCCGCCGAAGTGCGTCAGCACGTCGAGCAGCGTGGCGCGCGTGCGCGGATCGAGGTGGTTTGTCGGCTCATCGAGCAGGAGCAGATTCGCCTCGGTCAACGCGAGGCGGGCCAGCGCCAGCCGACTCTTCTCGCCACCGGAGAGGACGCCGACATGCTTGCTGATGTCGTCCGACCCGAACCCGAAGCGGTCCAGCAAGGCGCGCACACGGGTGATGTCGAGCGCGCGGCCATCGGTCACCGTCTGTAAGACGGTCATTCCGCGATCGAGCCCTTCATGCCCCTGGGCGTAGTAGGCAGCGCGGGTGCGCTCGTCCCACCGGACCTTGCCGTCGATCGGCGCGATGTCGCCCGCGAGGGTCCGCAACAGCGTGGACTTGCCCGCGCCGTTCGGCCCGGCGACGACGATCTTCTGGCCGCGCCCGAGGACGAGCGGCGCGGTCCTGACGATCGCCTTGCCGTCGTAGCCGATCGTCAGCGGGCCGGTGCGGACCAGCGTCTCGCCGCCGCCCGCGCCCGCCCCGAGGCGGATCGCCACCGGCGCGGCTTTGCGCTCGGCCTCCGCGCGCTCGATCAGCGGCGCTTCCTGTTCCAAGCGGCGCTCTAGCTGCCGCTCGCGGCTCTTCGCCTGGGCGGCGCGCGAACCGGCGCGGAAGCGCTGGATGAACGCTTCGTCGGTCGCCTTGCGCTCCAACGCGGCCTGCGCGAGGGCGGTCAGGCGATCTTTCTCGGCCTGGCGCAGCGCCATCGCCCGCTCGTAGGGGGCGGGGTAGACGCGCAACGTCTCCTCATCGAGGACGGCGGTACTCTCGGTCGTCTCATCGAGGAACGCGGGATCGTGGCTGACGATGATCACGCCGGAGTTGCTGCGACCGAGGTGGTCGGTCAACCACTTGACCGCATCGGCATCGAGGTGGTTCGTCGGCTCATCGAGCAGCAGGAAGTCGGGGCGCGCGACCAGCGCCCGGGCCAGCGCCACGCGCGTCTGCTGCCCGCCGGACAGCTCCTCGGCGCGGCGCTCCCAGGTCTCCTCGGGGAGCCCGAGCCCGGTCAGCGCCTCCTCGACGCGGTGCCGGTAGTCGTAGCCGCCGATCCGTCCGAACTCCTCCTCGGCCGCGGCCCAGCGATCGTAGGCATCCGGGTCGTCCAGCCGGGTGCTGAGGTCGGCCATCTCGGTTTCGAGGCTGAGGATCGGCCCGATCCCGCTCGTCACTTCCTCCCAGACCGTCCCTTTACCGGCGCGTTCTTCCTGCTTGAGGGCGATCAACGAATCGCTCTCGTCGCGGACGACCTTGCCGCCGTCGGGATCGGCCTCGCCGGAGAGGAAGCTGAGCAGGGTCGTCTTGCCGGCCCCGTTCGGCCCGACCAGAGCGACCCGATCACCCGGTCGCACGGTGAGGGAAACATTCTTGAACAACGTGTCGCCGCCGCGGATGGCGGAAACCGCCTGTGCACGCAACATCGGGAACCTCCTGGTGCCCCTGGGGGCCTTCGCGCGTGCCTATCGTGCCGTTCATCCGCACGGGCGCACGCGATCGTCGTCTCACTGAGCCAAGGGAAATGTGCTGAGTCATGAAAGGATGGGGGGAGACGTCGCCTCGTTCAGCGGGGACAAACGTCCCGCTCGGGCGGCGTCGATTACGTGAGTGAGCAGCCCATGATTTCAACCCTGCGAACGCTTCAACGCGAAAGGACACACCATTTCCTCCCTAAGTATACCACGCTCGGGTGTATCTGACCGAAATAGCCGGTGCCCTACTCTGTGGGTGCGACTGTAGGGGCAATGTGGGTCCAGCGTTAGTGGGGCCGAGCCGCTCGGGGGTGCAGAATAAGTGAGGGCAGAGGCGTTGGGCCTGCCGCCACGATGCAGCGAGTGAGAGGAGGGCGCGAGGCGAGTTATTGGCATACCCCCGTTTTCGGCGACCTTTCGCAGCCACAAACTATCGGACTATCAGACCGATTTCTTGAACGTAACGCAAACGAAAGCAATAATTGAAGGAGACCGACGAAATGATCATGAGCATCCTGCGCCCGGCTACCGAAGCGGCGATCGCAGAAGCGCTACATTCCCTCCGAACCATTCTTCAGGGCGAGCTTATTCTCCCCGGTGATATCGAGTTTGACGCCGCGCGCAAAGTGCAAGATGTTACCGTGGACCGTTCCCCGCTGGCGATCGTGCGCGCGGCGGATGCCGCCGATGTCGCTGCGGGGGTTGCGTTCGCCCGCGACCACGACCTCCCGCTGGCGGTACGGAGCGGCGGACACAGCGTCGCGGGGCATAGCGTCGCGGATGGGGCCGTCGTCATCGACCTCGCGGGGATGAAGGAGATCGCCATCGACCCGCTGACACGGATCGCGCGTGTCGGGGCCGGGGTGACCACCGGCGACCTCGTCGGCCCGGCGGCGGCCCACGGCCTGGCGCTCTCCACCGGCGATACCGCCTCGGTCGGCATGGGCGGCCTGGCGACCGGCGGCGGGATCGGCTTCATGGTCCGCAAGCAGGGCCTGACCATCGATAGCCTCGTCGCCGCGCAGGTTGTGACGGCGGCGGGGGAGATCGTCACCGCCAGCGCCGACGAGCACCCCGACCTGTTCTGGGCGATCCGGGGGGGCGGCGGTAATTTCGGCATCGTGACCGAGTTCACCTTCCGGCTGTCACCGGTCGGGCAGGTCCTGGGCGGGGCGCTGATCTTGCCTGCCAGCCGCGAGGTCTTGCGTGGCTACCTCGACTACGCGGTCGCGGCCCCCGACGACCTCACGACGATGGCGAACGTGATGCACGCCCCGCCGATGCCGTTCATCCCGCAGGAGCAGGTGGGCGCGTTGGTGCTGGTGATCTTGATCTGCTGGACGGGGAGTGTCGAGGAGGGCGAGCGCGCTCTGGCCCCGTTGCGGGCGCTGGCAACACCGGTCGCGGACGTCGTGGGGCCGATGCCCTACCCGGCCCTGTACCAGCTCACGGGGCACCAGTCCGCGCCACACGCCGCGTCGGTACGGTCGATGTTCGCCGATGACCTGAGCGATGAGGCGCTCGACGCGACCCTCGATGCGCTGTCGTGTGCAACGTCGCCGTTCAGCGTCGTCCAGTTCCGCGGCCTCGGCGGCGCGTTCGCGCGGGTTGCCGACGATGCCACCGCCTTCGCGCATCGGGAGCGGCGCTACTTCGTGGCGATCATCGCCGCCTGGATGGACGCCTCCGAGGAGGCCGCCGCCCACCGCGCCTGGGTCGGCGCACTCTGGCGGACGCTCCGCCAGGAGGGCCGCGGTGCCTACGTCAACTTCCTGCAAAATGAGGGCACGGACCGGATCCACGATGCTTATCCGCCCGCCACGTTCGCGCGGCTGGCGGCGGTCAAGCGGCAGTACGACCCTCAGAACATCTTCCGGCTCAATCAGAACATCGCCCCGACCGCGAACTGACGGGCTTGGCGGCGGGGGCCAGCGCGTCCCGCCACCATATTGGTTGAGCGCCTATCCCGCGCAGCCTGCGGCTGCGGCGCTGATTCGCTGACAAACAACTACCGCCCCACGAATGGTCCAGCGCCATTCATGGGGCGGTAGTGTCGCGTTGCGCGAACGGCTATTGCGGCGGCCCCGCGCGTACCTTGCCTGGGGGCTGATGGTCACCTTTTGCGCCCAAAGTCCCGCTGCCGCAGGGGGCTGCGCGATAGTCTGCGGGTTCGGGAGTGCTAAGGTCTTTGCGCGATGAATACCGTCAGGTGGTTGTCCTCGGTTCGATAGCGCACCGCGACGATATGCCCATCGTGGCGGGTATAGATCGATCGCCGTATTCCTTGAGCGGGTGGCGAGAAGCCGAGGCAGGATCCCGCGGGGAGCCACAAGCCGGGGTTGAGGCGCGGGGGCATGACCGAGCCGACATCTACCGGGACGATCTCATAGCTGCTAGCACCGAGCAATTCGGCTGACGATTCTTCGGGCATGCTTACTCCATCGCGCTCTGTCGCGGTCTGGCCGCGATCTGGCGGCGATCTGATGATTGGGACCGCGATCCCCTTCACGCGGGACCGGATCATGTGGTACTTTACGCGCTGATGATTAACGCAAGCTTAACTCGGGGTTAGCGGACAGTTAAGGTCGCTAGCGGGCGATCGCTGGGCGGGGTCTTTCCCACGAGCCGGTGTCGGGGGCAGCGGTCCGTTGCGGCGAGGCAGAGGAACGGTGTGCCCCTGGTGCCCATCTGGTAAGCCGATTGTGTGACCTGCAAGGAGAAGATTGCATTGGAACGGTTCGTGAAGCGACGTGAATTCCTCGCCCTCTCCGGGGCAGCAGCCCTCGCGGCGATGCTGGCGGCCTGCGGCGCGGCGACGCCGACGGCGACAACGGTCCCGGCGGCTGGTGCAGGCGGTGCCGCCACCGCGACCGGCGGCAAGAAGCTGAAAGTCGGCCTCGTCACCGATGTCGGTTCGGTCAACGACAAGAGCTTCAATCAGTCGTCGTACGAGGGGATCGTGCGGGCGCAGAAGGAGCTCGGCTCGGAGATCAAGTACGTCGAGACGAAGGATGCCAAGGACTACAGCAAGAATATCGACCAGTTCGTGCAAGAGAAGTACGACGTCATCGTGACGGTCGGCTTCGCGATCGGCGACGCGACCCTGGCGGCGGCGAAGGCCAGCCCGAACATCAAGTTCATCGGCGTCGATCAGTTCATCGCGCCCGGTGCCGAGTTGCCGAATCTGGCGGGGCTGTCGTTCGAGGAAGACAAGGCGGGGTATCTCGCCGGGACGCTCGCCGCCCTCGTGACGAAGACGAAGAATGTCGGCGGCGTCTTCGCCACCGATACGGTGCCGCCGGTTTGGCGCTACGGCGAAGGGTATCGCGCCGGGATCAAGGCGACCGACCCGAGCGTCCAGATCCAGATCATCTATCACAGCGACGTGGGCCTCGATAAGACCTTCACCGACCCGACCTGGGGCAAGACGACCGCGCTGTCGATGTTCGACAAGGGGGCCGACATCGTCTTCGGCGGCGGCGGCAACACCGGAAACGGCGCGCTCGCGGGTGCGGCGGAACGCAAGGATAAGGGCGTCCTCTGCATCGGCGTCGATACCGATCAGTATGAGACCGTCACCGAGTCGCAGCCGGTTATCCTGACCAGCGCGATCAAGCTCCTCACCCCCGGCGTCTTTAATCTGGTCAAGGCGGTGCAGGATGGCAGCTTCAAGGGCGGCAACGTCCTCGGCGATGTCGGCCTCGCGCCGTATCACAACCAGGACAGCAAAGTTACCGCCGAGATGAAGGCGAAGATCGAGAAGCTCACCGCCGACCTGAAGAGTGGCGCGGTGAAGACCGGCGTGTCCCCGGTCAAGCCGTAACACGCGATCACACGAGATGGTGTAACGCGGGGCGGGTCGTGGACCCGCCCCGCGTGTTCGATGAGGGACGGACCGCTCCCCGCCGCTGCGGCGGCGACCGCCGCCCAGTGGGCACCCGCGACGCGGGGCGAGTGGGGGCGTTGCGCCGTAACGCTTCCGCCTTCCCTCGACCGCGGGGGCGGTTGCCCGGCGCGCGGGGGATATTGCCCGCCGGCGGCGGGGAGGTGGTCCCTCTCCCTGTCTGTCGTTTGCGAACCGGATGTGGAGTAGAGGCGAGCGATGACCGGGCAGGCAGCCACCGCAGGCCATGGCCCCGCGCAACAACTCTGGTCGCTGGCGCGCCGCGCCGGGCGGGCGGCGCTCGTCCCGGCGCTGGCGATCTTCACCGCGCTCCTCCTCGGCGCGCTGATCATCTGGGCGACGACCGGCAGCCTCGCCACCGCGCTGGCGGCGTATGGCGGGCTTTGGGAAGGGGCGCTTGGTTCCCCCAAGGCGATCGCCGGAACCCTCGTCCGCGCGACGCCGTACGTCTTCACCGGGCTGGCGGTCGCGCTGGCCTTTAAGTGCGGCCTCTTCAATATCGGCGCGGAGGGGCAACTGGCGCTCGGGGCGGTCTGCGCCGCCTGGGTCGGCTACCGTTTCCAGCTGCCGGGGTTGCTGCACATCCCCTTGACGATCCTGGCCGGGATCGTCGGCGGCTTCCTGTGGGGGATGGTGCCCGGTATCCTCAAGGCCCGCACCGGGGCGCACGAGGTCATCACCACGATCATGATGAACTACCTCGCCTTGCAGATCGTGCAGATTTTGCTCAGCGGCCCGATGAAAGACCCGCGTACCGTCGCCTCGCAGACCCCGGTCCTGCAACAAACGTCGTGGTTGCCGATGCTGATCCCCGCGCTGCAACTGCATAGCGGGGTCTTGCTGGCGGTGCTGATGACGATCGCCGTCTGGTGGTTCTTCGCCCGCACGATCTGGGGCTTCGAGTTGCGGACGGTCGGCACCAACCCCGCGGCGGCGCGCTACGCCGGGATGCCGGTCATCCGCAATGTCATCATGGCGATGGCCCTCAGCGGGGCGCTGGCGGGGCTGGCGGGGGCGGTCGAGGTGGCCGGGGTGGCGCTCGATGTCACCACCGTGACACCGGCAGGGACGCGCTATTTCGGGCTGGGCTTCTCCAGCGGTTACGGCTTCGACTCGATCGCGGTGGCGCTGCTGGCGCGCGGCAACCCGTTCGGCGTGATCGGCGCGGCGCTCCTCTTCGGGGGCTTACGCGCCGGGGCGACCCGGATGCAGTTTAATACGCAGGTGCCCGGCGAGATCATCTCCGTTATCCAGGCGCTGATCCTCTTGCTGATCGCGGCCGATGTGATCGTGCGGCGGCTCTATCGTCTGCGCGCGGCGACGGCGGACGAGGCCCAGCCCGCGCTGACTAGCGGCTGGGGGGAGAAGGTGGCATGAACCTGCTGCTGAGCCTCCTGGCGACCACCCTCAGCTTCGCCACCCCGATCACCCTCGGCGCGATGAGCGGCCTCGCCTGCGAGCGTTCCGGCGTCGTCAATATCGCGATCGAAGGGATGATGCTCTCGGCGGCGTTCGCCGGTTTCTGGGCGGCGGTGACGACGGGCAACCTCTATATCGCGGTCATCGTCGCGATCATCGTCGGCGTGCTGATGTCGGCGATCCACGCGGCGCTGGCGATCACCTGCAAGGTCGATCAGATCATCAGCAGCACGGTGATCAATATCCTCGGCTTCGGCCTCACCAGTTACCTCTACGGCCAGTGGTACGCGCGTAATGCGCCGAGCAGCCCCGGCACCCTGCCGACCGTGCCGCTGCCGGGGACGAATGTGACCGTGCAGGCTCTGGGCTTGGTGGCGATCGTGATCGTGATCGCCTTGCACTTCGTCCTGAAGAATACGGCGTGGGGGCTGCGGGTGCGCGCCGTCGGTGAACACCCGCGCGCCGCCGATACCGTCGGGATCAACGTGCGCCGCGTTCGCTACAGCGCGGTCCTCCTCGGCGGGGCGCTGGCGGGGCTCGGTGGGGCCGCGTTCGTCCCCGGCTATGTCCCGTCGTTCTCGCCGGGGATGACGGCGGGCTACGGCTTCATCGCCCTGGCCGCGATGATCTTTGGCAAGTGGCGACCGCTGGGCGCGTGGGCCGCCGCCCTCTTCTTCGGCTTCACGCTGGCCTTGCAGATCAACCTGCGCTCCTACGGCGTGCCGATCGACACCCGCCTGATCGGTGCCTTGCCCTACCTCGCCACCCTGATCGTGCTGGCCGGCTTCGTCGGGCGTTCGACGCCACCCGCCGCCGATGGGGTGCCGTACTGACGAGTGGGCGAGTGGGCGAGTGGGC
>DATCMP010000290.1:0-2115 GCA_036563365.1 Thermomicrobiales bacterium | reverse complement strand
CCGAGGGCGCGCTATTCGCGGCGGTCCCCTCGACCGCCGACGAGTCGGTCAGTTCGGGCCTCATCGAGGGTTGCGCCGCCCACCCAGCCGCGCCAGGTCAAAGCAAGCAGAGTGCGCGCCGGGACAGGACAGGGGCAGACGCAACGCCGTTTCTCCAGGGTGAGCGGGATGATCAAGGCGGCAAGTATACGCCCCGGCGTGGCGGATGGGTATGGGGTCAGGGGGAAGCGAGATGGGGGAGTAGGTGTAGGGGTTTGGGAATGTGGTGTGGTGTCCAGCTGACGCGGCGGTACCGGGGATTAAAATCCCCGGCCAGGGGCCGGTACTTCAGTGCCGGGCTAGACACAATACCGCGCCACGACCCGCGCCACGATATCGCTGGAGGAGCGCCCAGGCACGAGCGGGATCAGGGCGACCTCGCCGCCGTAGCGCCTCACAACCGCCGCCTCGGGCAGGGGCTTGCCCTGCGCGGCGGGGTCGGTGCTGACGGTGTAATCGCCGCCCTTAACGTAGATGTCGGGGCGCAGCGCCTCGACGAGTTCCACCGCCGTATCGGTGCTGAAGAGGACCACCCAATCGACCGGATCAAGCGCGGCCAGCAACTCCGCGCGCTCGTCCTCCGGCACGATCGGGCGACGCGGGCCTTTGAGTCGCCGCGTGCAGGCGTCGTCGTTCATCCCCACGACCAGCAGATCACCGAGCGCCCGCGCCGCGCGCAAATAACGCAGATGCCCCACATGCAGCAGATCGAAATGCCCATTCGTCAGGACGATCCGCCGCCCGCTTGCTCGATCCGCCGCCAGCATTCCCGACAACGCCGCGAGATCGGTTACCTGGCCCATGCTACCCCCTGACGAGTGACGAATCAACCAGACCAACAGCAATAGGCGTTACTGATGATCTATCGGCCCTATTCGTCATTCGTCACTCGTCACTCGTCATTAGCGAAAGCGTCGCCAGACGATCGCGCAGGCGAGGCCAAGGAAGATCAACGTCAGCAGATTGATGTGCAGCGTCTGAGAGACGCCGATAGTCTGGTTGAGGATCTGGTCCGGCGTCAGCGGGCGCGGCAATCGCAGATTGATCACGACGCGGCTGACGATGAAGCCGAGCAATACGCACACGATCCCGATCGCCTGGAGATTGGGGCCGCGGCGGCGCTTCGCCAGATAACTGATCGACTCGGCGACGCCGAAACCGAGCAGCAGGGTGAACCAGAAACCCCAGTCGTAGACCGCGCCGTAGCGACCCAGACCGGCGGTATTCAGCAGACCCCAGGCCACACCGACGATCAGCGCGGTAGCGACACCGGCACCGACCGCGCGGGCGAGGATCGAGGTGTCGGTCTGGTACATGACCGGTTGCGGCCCACGCGCGCACTCGGGGCAGCGCAGCCCCACGGAGGTCGCGGTGGCACACTGAGTACAGATCGGCCGGTTGCAGCGATTACAGCGCAAGCGCGTCGCGACATTCGGATGACGATAACAACGGAGCTCGCCCCCATCGTTCTCGACGGGGCGTTCGGCGGTCGCGCTAATTGGAGTCCTCCGATCGCATAGAACTTCGGTCGCGGGGCGAGCGGCATGCCAGCTATGAGCAACAAGTATAGTCCAGTCGGCACGGCCCGCGAAGCGTATCCCCCATGCAGCCCTTGCTGAAGATACGCACGAGCGGGCGCGGAGGTTGCGGCGAGGGGATACCCCCTCCCCCGACCCCGCCGAGGGACACCCGCGACGCAAGGCAGGGTGCCTTGATGTGGTCGTGGTGGTGTTTGGTTGGTTATGGGGAGGTAAGCCGGTCCCCCATAACGAGGCACCCCTCCCGTAGAGGGGAGGGGCCACGGGAGGGGTCCGTCCCCCTAATCACATGCTAACCGAAATCGCCGCCGCCGCCGCTATCGCCGCCGCCGCTGTCGCCGCCGCCCCAGCCGCCGCCGCCACCGCCGCTCCAGCCACTATCGGAGCCGCCGCCACCGCCGCCGAAGGCCCCGGACGCGGAACTGAGCATATCGGAGAGGCTATCGCTCCAGCCCTGGAGTCCACCGCCGCCCCGATCGCTGAGATCCTGGAGCGAGGGGATATTAAAGCCACCGCCGCCCGCACCGGCATCACCCTG
>DATCMP010000288.1:0-16297 GCA_036563365.1 Thermomicrobiales bacterium | reverse complement strand
GGGCGGGTCGGTGCCCCGCCCCTACCAGCATGTGTGGGCCTGTGGTATTGGGAATGCCCCGTGCATGGTAGCGGAGGTCAGCGCCGGGACCTCCGGGTAGACGAGTAGCCCCTTGTCCCCCGATCGCCACATCGCGAGAATAGCCGCACACAACAACGAAACGGTGCCAGCACGGTGCCAGCGGGGCGCGCGGGTTGCGGTGTCCACCCTCGCTCACGCAAGAAGGGAACGGTAAAGGTCATGCTGTCTACCGGCAAACCATTCACCACCACCCTCATCCTCAGCATCTTCCTCGGCGGGCTCGGCATCGACCGGTTTTAACCGGCGGCCCACGTCTTCAGCCTCATAACGCCGACAACCAGACGCAGAGGAGGTTGACACCACCACGTCGCTCTGTTGCAATCAAGGTGCTGCGCGGTGGCATGCGGGACGACCAGGAGGCGAGGATGACACTAGAAGCCAACAGTCAACGGATGCAAATCGGGACGTTCGCGCGCACCGGCTATCGCACGCTGGACGAAATCCCCCAGGGCTTCGGCGACATCAAGGAACTGACGCTGACCGCCGAGGCCGTCGGCTTCGACTCGTTCTGGCTGCCGGATCACCTCGTCTTCCACCCGCACGAGCCGGATCAGCTCGGCTGCTGGGAGGTCTTCACCTTCCTTAGCGCCCTCGCCAGTGTCACCTCGACGATCGCGCTCGGGCCGCTCGTCGCCGCGACCTCGTTCCGCAACCCGGCCCTCCTCGCCAAGATGGCAGCGACGCTTGACGAGGTCGCGCAGGGCCGGTTCATCCTCGGCGTCGGCGCGGGGAACTGGGAGCCGGAGCACACGATCTTCGGCTACCCGTTCGATGGTCGCGTCAGCCGCTTCGCGGAGGCGTTGCAGATCATCGCGCCGCTCCTGCGTGAAGGCGCGGTCGATTTCCACGGACGGTATTACGACGCACCAAACTGTGTCCTCAGTCCGCGCGGGCCATCGCCATCCGGCCCGCCGATCTGGGGCGGCGCGCGGGGCGACCGGATGCTGCGGATCATCGCGCGGTACGCGGATGCGTATAACGCCATCTGGCCGATCACCCCGGCGCAGGTAACGGCGCAGCGGGAGCGAATGGTCGCCGCCTGCGCGGAAGTCGGGCGCGACCCCGCCACCCTCGACCTGACGGCGGGCACGTTCGTCAGCCTGCCCGTAGACGGCCAGCCGGTTGTTGACGACCGCTCGATCTGCGGCACCTATGAGGAGATCGCCGCGCAGCTACAGGCGTTCGCGGACCTCGGCGTGCGCCACCTGATCGTGGACTTCCGCCCGGAGATCAACGTGCGGACGATCGAGGAGTTCGGGCGCGTGCTGGAACTGTTGAAGCGGTAGCGCGGGTAGAAAGAGGGGAGGCACCGGATACATCCGGTGCCTCCCCTCTCGTGTCAGATCCAGTTACCGTGGAGTTTATCCTCCCACACATCGTAGGGGCGGGGCACCGACCCGCCCGGCAGCAGGGTCGCCCACGTCACCGGATGATCGCCGGCGCATCATGGCTCCAGGCAGGGTGGTTGCCGCCGCCAACTGGGCGGGTCGATACCTCGCCCCTACCACTATGTGGGAGGCGACGGGTTACACCAACCCGCCTGTACCCAGATCACCGCCGCCATAGCCAAGGCGAGGCTCTGACTATGCCCTAATCAGCGGCGTCCAACGTCACCGTCGCGGTCGTCAGCCAGTGCGGGTTCTTGGTCGTGCCGTCGAAACGATCGCTGACCTTGTAGCCTTCCAGCTTGCCGGCGGTCGCGTGCGCCGCCGTGCGCTCGCGCAGCGCGGCCATCTCCTCGGCCGACATCGGCGTGAAGTCGCGCCAGACGCGGATCGCCTGCTCCGCGATCGGCAGGGAGTCGCAGCCGGTGATCACCACCGAGGTCCGCAGGCTCATCGCGTAGCGCAGGCACTCTTCCGCCGTCGCCGCGCCGCTCTTCACCGCGTCGCCCGCCGCCAGCGGCTTCATCCCGAGCACGCCGATATTGCGCTCGACCAACACCGGCAGCACCTTCTCCTCGAAGCTGCGATGGTGCCGATCGACACAGTTCAGCGGCATCTGCACCGTATCCCACGGGAAGTCCATGCTCAACATCTTCAGGTGGATGTCGGGGTCTTTGTGGCCGGTGAAGCCGATGTAGCGCAACTTGCCGGCCTGTTTCGCGGCCAGCAGCGCCTCCATCGTCCCGCCCGGCGCGAAGACTTTTTCGGGGTCGTCCATGCGGATGACCTCGTGGACCTGGATCAGGTCGATCCGGTCGGTCTGGAGCCGCTTCAGGCACTGGTCGATCTGCGCCGCCGCCGCCTCGGCGGTGTGGCCGTCGATCTTGGTCATCAGGAAGACGCGCTCGCGGTAGCCGTCGCGCAGGGCCTCGCCCATCCGCTCCTCGGCATGACCACCCGAATAATCCCAGCAGTTGTCCATGAAGTTGATCCCGGCGTCGATCGCCGTGCGGATCAGCTTCGTCGTCTCCGCCGGGTCCTGCGGTCGCGCCGCGTGCGCCCCGCCGATCCCGATCGCGCTGACCCGCTCCCCGGTGCTGCCGAGTGTTCGGTACTCCATCGGTCTCCTCCTTCGCGTCGCCATCACGCCGGTCCCCGACCATCGCCCGCAGTATAGCAGGGTAGGAGGAATGACGAATGACGAATGACGAATGACGAGTGCGAGGCAAACCGTTGGTCGCCGGGATGTCCCGGATTGAAATCCGGGCTAAGGGCCTGCGGCCACGAAACCCGCCTCCGCGGGTTGATCTCGTCAGCGGTGCGGTGCTTCATTTTACTGGCAGTGCTTATATGGCAGTCTAACCCGCGAAGGTGGGTTTCGTGGCCGCAGGCCCTTAGCCGTGGATTTCAATCCCGGTCTCCCACGCCCGCCCGACGCCCCCTGCCACGTCCGCAGCAACGCTCCCCATTCGTCACTCGTCATTCGTCATTACCTGGGCGTGATCACCAGCGTCTCATCCGCCCCCACTGCCGCCGCCACGACCGTCCCCTCATCGGCCAGGGCAGTCTTCAACGCGGCGAAGATCTGCTCGGTGGGCAGAAAGGCGGCGATCCCTTCCGGCAAGCCTTCGGTCGTCAGCAGACGATCGGCGGTGCCGCCCTTGGCGTAGCCGGGACACTGCCCGTTGTTGGTGTACGCCTTGATCAGAGAGTTGACGAACGCCGTCGGATTCTCGCGGATCTGTTTCAGGATCAGATTCTCTTCGCGGTCGAGCGCGTCGCCGGTCGGCGATTTCCCGCCCGGGCCGTACCACGTCTGCCAGAGGTACGCTTCGGTCAGGAAGCCGCGCGCCTCGAAGGCGAAACACTCCTTGGCGTTGCGCGGATTACCGAGGACGTTGAAGTCGCGCGCGTGCTGCATCTCATGTACGAGGATGATCCCCGCGCTGCGCGGCTTCGTCGTATAGGCGCTATCGACGACGATCAGGTGGTACTCGCGGCTGGCATAGCCGTACGCGCCATCCTCGCTGAGATCCTGGAAGAGGAGTTGGTAACGCCCGGCGACCGCCGCAGGGAGATAGCGGAAGTTCGGCGCGGCGTCCGCGATCCCGCCGAGCGCCGCGCGCATTGAGGGATCGAACCCGGTCTGCGGCGCATCGGGCTGGATCGCGGTGTAGCGCCAACCGTAATACTGCAAGCCAACATTGCCCATCTCCACCCGGCTCGCCGCCGCGTTAGCCGGGTTATAGGTCAGCGTGCGACGCTCGAAGAGTTGGATCAGGACGCGGGTCGGCTTCCCCGCCGCCTTCACGGTGATCCAGTACGGCTCGGTGATCGGCAGGCCGGTCGCGTAGAAGAGCGGGTCGAAGAGTGCGCCGGTGCTGACCGTCTCGCTGTCGTAATCGAAGAGTTTGCCTTGCAAATTCAGGAACTCCCAGAACGGCCCGGCGATACAGTGCTTCGTCTCCGGCACGACCGCGCGGCAGATCACCCCGCCCGCGTCGGCGGGGCTCACCTTCCCGGCTCGATCGACCCCCTGCGCCACCGGCTGCCCCACCGCCAACGGCGCGGCGTTCAGCAACCCGCCGAACGACTTGTAGGTCGGGCCGGTCGGATCATCGAGGTCGCCGAACGGCACCTCGGCGGGCTGCCGCTCGGCGTAGCGCAGCGGATTGACCCCGACCTGGATCCGCCCCTGCACCATCTCGGAGACGAGCAGGCCGTTCGTCACGTAATACTGGTCGCGCACATCGGCCGCCGGGTTGTTGACCTCCATCCGCGCCTTGTCCCAGTAGAGGACCGGGCGCTGGTCGCCGGGCAGCCCCAGCCCCGCCAGCGGCTCCAGCACCACCAGCGGCACGGTCGGCTCCGGCCCCCAGAGGAAGGTGCGGTCGCCGCGCGCACTCGGCTCGTCGCTGCGCGACCAGACCCGCTCGAACCCCTCGATCACCAGATCGTCAGCGGCGGCGGCGACCGGTCGCGGCAACGCCCCCAAACTCGCTCCCAGGATCAGCAACGCGGCAAAGAGCACCCGGAACGGAGCGAAACGACGGCGCGACGGCATGGGGGTCTCCTGTCAGTAGCCAGTAGTCAGTTGCCAGTTGCCAGTGTATTCGTGATGAGCGGAGTTTTCGTGGGGAACTGTGGTGGTTTCGCCGTGCGGCGTAGTGCGCACGCCCACCCGCCGCCAACTGACCACAGCAACAGCCCTCCCGGTCGCCGCCCTGACGCCAGCACACAATCGCGCTATCATACGCACATCGAAGGCATGGTACGCGATCGGGACGGGGCGGGGCAAGATGCGTGGGCGAGCGGGCGGGTGACCAATGACTGACACACTTGCGCCAATAAAAAGGCAGTGTCTCATCACGAACCCACTGGCTATTGACTACTGACTACTGACTACTCAATCGGAGGCAGCAATGACAGCGAGCGCGATCAAGAGCACGATGACGGCGGCCTACGGCGGCGCGACGTGGTCGCCGCGCGGCAGTGACCGCGACGATTTCGTGGCGTCGTGGGGCGATTGGGGCTCCTCCTCGGAGTGCGGCACCCTGCGCGCGGTGCTGCTGAAACATCCGGGGCCGGAACTGGACCAGATCGCCGACTTCGAGGCGGCGCAGATGCGCGCCCCGCTCGATCCCGCTCGCGCCCGCGCGCAGCACCAGGGACTGATCGCGGCCTACGAGGCGCAGGGGGTCGCCGTCCACCTCGTCCCCACCAGTCGCCCCGACAAGCCGAACGCCCTCTTCTGCCGCGACCTGATGCTGATGACCCCGGCGGGGGCGATCATCGCGCGGCCCGCCTCCACCGTCCGCGCGGGGGAGGAGCGGTACGTCGCCGAGGCGCTCGGTCGGCTCGGCGTCCCGATCCTGATGTCGGTCCACGGGGAAGGCACGTTCGAGGGGGCCGATGTCTCCTGGGTCAATCGCGACCTCTGCTTCCTCGCCGAGGGGCTGCGGACCAATCGCGCCGGGGCCGACCAGGTCGAGTGGGCGCTGCGCTCACTCGGCGTGGAGGTCGTGCGCGTGCAACTGCCGTTCGGGGCGATGCACCTCGATGGCCTGCTTAACTTCCCCGACCGCGACGTGGCGGCGATCTGGCCCCGCCGCACGCCGTTCCCGGTCTGGCGCACCTTGCAGCAGCGTGGCTTCCGCTTCATCGAGGTCGAGGACGAGGTCGAGGCGCAGGCGTGCCTGCCGCTGAACTTCGTCGCCCTCGCCCCCGGCAAGATCCTGATGCCGACCGGCGGCGAACGCCTCAAGGCGCGCTATCACGAGGCCGGGATCGAGACGGTCGAGGTCGAGGTCGATGAGCTGATCAAGGCCGGCGGCGGCATCCACTGCATGACCGCCTTCTTGCGGCGCGAAGAGGTGTGAGAGTTAAACCCCGCCCCCGGCCCCTCCCCTGAAGGGAGAGGGGTGACTCGTTGGGGTGGCGGTGCTTCGCGGTAAGCCGGTCACTCCATAACGTGCCCCCCTCTCCCTTCAGGGGGGGGGCCGGGGGCGGGGTCAGCCCACCGCGCCTTCACCCATTCGCCGCCGCCTCCCGCCCCCATCCCCTCACCCCCCGAAACATCCCCGCCCCACATCCGTACACCATAACGTCGGAGCGCTGTTCAACTGTCGTGCTCACGGCTCGCGTGATCGGTCGTATATAGGGGAAGCCTGAATGTTGCCGCGCCGCCTCATTGTCCTGCTATTGCTCGGCCTGTTACTCGCACCGCTGGCGGTCGTGCCGCCAATTGCCCGCGCGAACGCGCCCGTGGTCAGCGGGGCCGCGCTCGGCACGCCACGCGCCGAGCATACCGCGACCCGCTTGCTGAACGGACAGGTGCTCGTGGTCGGCGGGTATACCGGGCGCTGGGATGCAACCTCGCCGCAAACCCTCGCCACAACGGAACGGTATGACCCGCTCCTCGACCGCTGGCGACCCGCCGCCCCGCTCGCCGCGCCGCGCCAGGCGCACACAGCCACGCCGCTGGCCGATGGCCGCGTGCTGGTGGTGGGTGGCCACACGCCGGGGGCGACGGAGCCCCAGGCGGTGGCGGCGGCGGAACTTTATGACCCGGTCGCCGACCGCTGGACCGCGACCGGATCGCTACGCGCCACGCGCTGGCTGCACCAGGCCGTCGCGCTGGCCGATGGGCGGGTGATGGTTGTCGGCGGGCGTGAGCATGTCTACGGGCTCAGTTATGGCACCGTCGCCACGACGGAGATCTTCGACCCCGCGACCGGTCGCTGGACCGTCGCGCGCCCGATGGGCGAGCCGCGCTTCGGCCACACCGCGACCACCCTGCGCGACGGGCGCGTCCTCGTGGTGGGCGGGCGCTCGGCCGACAATTCCCACAACCTCGCCACGGCGGAGATCTACGACCCCGCGGATGACCGCTGGCAGTCGATCGCCTTCACGCCCACCGGTGCCGGTGTCGATGCCGCCACCCTGCTCCCGAGTGGCGAGGTGCTGATCACCGGCGACGCGCAGGCGGCGCGCTACGATCCGGTGCTGGATCGCTGGTACCCCGCCGGTAACTCGCAGGCAGCGTATCGGTTCGGCACCACGGCAACGTTGCTGCCTGACGGGAAAGTTTTGGTCGTCGGCGGCGTTGGCGGCAAGGCGGGGGTCGACGCGGAGCGCTACGACCCGATCACCGAGGAGTGGCGGGCGGTTGATGGTCTGCCGAGCGACTGGCGCAGACACACCGCCACCCTGCTCGCCGACGGGCGGGTGCTGATCGCCGGGGGGATCACGGAGGGGAATCAGCCCGCCTCGCCGCAGACCTGGCTTTTCACCGACGATGCCCCCGGGCGCTGCTTCGCGGAGACCGCCGCCTGCATCAGTGGGCAGTTCCTGGCCTACTGGGAGGAGCACGGCGGCCTCGCGCGCAACGGCTTCCCGCTCGGGCCGGTGCGGAGCGAGACCCTAGAGGATGGCCGCGCCTACCGCGTGCAATATTTCGAGCGCGTCCGGCTGGAATACCACCCCGAGCAGGCCGGGACGCCCTACGCGGTGCAACTCGGGCAGTTCGGGCGGCGGCTCCACCCCGCCGATCCGCCGGTGCCGCCGCTCCCCGGCGTGCCGTACGACGACGTGACCGGGCATAACATCGCCCGCCCGGCGTTCGCGGCCTTCTACGCGGCGAACGGCGGCTTGGCCCAGTTCGGGCGCCCGCTCAGCGAGGAGTTGGTCGAAATGCTCGAAGACGGCCAGCCCTACACGGTCCAGTATTTCGAGCGGGCACGACTGGAGTATCACCCGGAGAACCCTGCGCCGTACGACGTGTTGCTCGGGCAATTCGGGCGACGAATCCTCGCCGCCTCCACAGTTGAACCGCCCTACCGGGTCAGCGCCTACGTCTCCGATACCGCGCCGCAGCAGGGCGACCTCGTGGCGCTCAATGTCGACGTGGCGGATCGCCAGCGACCGCTCGGCGGCTACCAGATCGAGGCGGTCTGGCACTTCGCCGCTGGGGCGCGGACCTGCACCGCGACGGCGGAGCTGCCGGGTCACGCCAGTTGCGCGATGATCGTGAACGTGCCCTGGCCCAATCAGACCGTCCAGATCACCGCGACGATCATCCTCCCGGACGGCACGCGCCTCAACAGCCTCGCCGCCCTGACCGCGCGGTGAGGGAGGCCGACCCCGCCCCCGGCCCCTCCCCTGAAGGGAGAGGGGAGTACGCTACGGGGTACGCGGTTTTCTGATGAAGCACCGCCATCCCAACGAGTCACCCCTCCCTCTTCAGGGGAGGGGCCGGGGGCGGGGTTAAACCCAGACGCGGCGCGGGAAACCTCCCGCGCCGCGCCATCTCACTCTCTACTCGTTACTGGCCCACTCGCCCACTCGCCCCTACGACTCGCGCAGATCCGCGAAGAGCGCCGTGCTCAGATAACGCTCGCCGGTGTCGGGGGTGATCACGACGATCATCTTCCCGGCGTTCTCGGGGCGGTTGGCGACCTCGACCGCCGCGTGGACCGCCGCGCCGCAGCTGATCCCCTTCAACAAGCCTTCTTCGCGCATCAGGCGGCGGCTCATCGCGATCGCCTCATCGCCGGAGACGTGGAAGACCTCATCGTAGATCTCGCGATTCAGCACGTCCGGCACGAAGTTCGCGCCGATCCCCTGGATCTTGTGCGGGCCGAACTTGCCATCGGTCAGGATCGGCGACTCGGTCGGCTCGACCGCGATGATCTGGATCGACGGCTTCAGCGACTTCAGCACCTCGCCCACGCCGGTGATCGTCCCGCCGGTGCCGATCCCGCCGACGAGGATGTCGATCTCGCCGTCGGTGTCCTGCCAGATCTCGACCGCCGTCGTCTGGCGATGGATCTCCGGGTTGGCCGGATTCTTGAACTGCTGCGGCATCCAGGCGTCCGGCGTCTGCGCGACGATCTCTTCCGCCTTCTGCACCGCCCCGTTCATCCCACCCGAGCCGGGGGTCAGGACCAGTTCCGCGCCGTAGCCCTTCAGCAGGATACGCCGCTCCATGCTCATCGTCTCCGGCATCGTCAGGATGATCTTGTAGCCGCGCGCCGCCGCGACCCACGCCAGGGCGATCCCGGTGTTGCCGCTCGTCGGCTCCACGATCGTCGTTTTGCCGGGGGTAATCTCGCCGCGCTCCTCGGCGTCGAGGACCATCGCCACGCCGATCCGGTCCTTCACGCTGAAGCCGGGCGAGAACGACTCGATCTTCGCGATCACCGTCGCGCCCGCGCCCTCGGTCACCCGATTGAGGCGAACGAGAGGCGTGTTGCCGATCAGCTGGGTCGCATCGTCGGCGATCTTCGGGCGTTCTTTCCGCACCAGATCCGCTGGGTTTTTCGCTGTTGTCGTCATCGTCGGATGCCTCCTATACCTTCCACACCGCAGCAATGGCCGCTATCATGGTCATGCGGCAAGATAGACGCCATCGAATATTCACGGTAGCATTGTCTATCAATATAGTCAACAACGAGACGGGCAGAAAGATTCCCGAGGCAAGTGCGTGAGAGTAGGAAGACGCTGGCTGGCGGCTGAACCCCGAGACTACGCTCGGGACAAGGCCGCGCCTGTTGGGCCTGCGGGCCACGAAGCCCTGCTACCCGCGCAGGATAAACCCGCCTGCGCGGGCTGGGTTCATTACGGGCGTAATGCCAATGGGGCATTGGCTTGCAAGACTCCAGCCGCCGCAGGGCGGCTTCGTGGCGCGTGAGCGCCCGCAAGGCGCGGCCTCGTCCCGAGCGTAGTCTCGGGGTTCAGCCGCCAGCCTACCCCACGCACAAGCTCTAGAGAGAAAGGTACCCGAAGTGGATAGCCAGCGGCGCGGGGTCTAGATCTGGTAGGTCAGGATATTGTCGCGGGTCTGCTTGCGGATCAGCAGCGTTTCCAGCGTGATCTCGTCCAACACGCCCGCCACCGCCTCGTCGATCTGGTTCCCGACCCAGCGCACCGCCCAGGCGTCACCCTGCCCGCCGATCTCGTCCTCATCGCCGACCGCCTGCGGCAGCCCTTCGAGCGCGCCGATCACCTCGGCCAGCGTCACCCGCTCGGGGGCGCGGGCGAGCAGATGCCCGCCCGCCGGGCCGCGCACGCTCTGCACGATCCCCGCCTTCCGCAGGGTCAGCAGCAATTGATTGAGGTACGCATCGGGGATGTCCTGCCGCTCGGCGATCTCGCGACTCTGGATCGGCCCCTGCCCGCGTCGCTGGGCCAATTCCAGCAAGGCGCGGATGCCGTATGCACTCCGACTCGATAGCTTCACCGCTCCCCCTGCCAATGCACAACACCCGACGAAGAACTCGCTCAAAAGGGCAGACCGAAAACGACAGCGTCCCGAGGGGCGCGCGACATCGCGCGACGACAGCGCGACCTTACCAGAAGCCCGCGAAGGTGGCAAATATTGCCCACCCCTACCCCTTGACAGTCCGTACGTACAGTGCTACTATATTGACGGCGGGTCACACTCCATCCTCCCTCCTTTTGCTCCCGGACTGTTTGGCGGCGGTCCGGGAGCCCCTTTTTTCCTGCCTCGATCAACTTTTTCCGCGTACCGACGCGCGAATGCTGCATCCCGTACTGATCATAACTGTTGGGTAATCCTTGCCACATTGGCACAATCCGTCCACATTTCCTCCTGCAGATGTTATTGCGTCCGGGGTGCTGGGGCACAGCCCTGCGGAGGTCGATCGACATCCCCGTGGCGCAGCACCATGTCCACCATGTCCGCCCGCTGCTCCTCCCGCACGGCGACCGCCCAGGGGCCACCGTCGCCCGGCGATCCGTCGCCTCGCACCGTGGCGGAGCGGGGCGGCGACGAGGCAAAACGCTGCCCGCCCGCATCCCTCGCAGCATCCTGCTCTGCATGAGATACCAGTCGGTAGGGACGCCCCGGAGGGGTGTCTGCTTCCCACGCCGAATCATGGTCGCGCGAGCAACCCGCGCACATTGCGCCGCGGGTTGCTCCGCTCACGGTATGGGGAGGGCGCGGTAGGAGAACTGCGACGCGCGTCCGTTGCCACGCGCCCCGCCAGGAGCAAGCCCGAGCAAAAAACCCGCTCGCCACAACCCCGCACAGAATCGTCACAGATTCGCCAAGCAGGCGCGATACCTCTCCCTTAAGCTCATCGGTATGACGAAGGCACACACCTATCGACCGCCGCAGCGAAAAGGAGGGGGCAGCATGACCGCACGCCTCGACAACGACCGGGGGATCGCGGCGCACGATCCGACCGCCGACAGGTTGCGAGGGGTGCACGAAGCACCGTCGCGCGGCACACACCACGCCAGCGACGACGCGCCGGTCCCCGCGCGGGTGCGCTGGACGCGCTGGGTCTACCTCGGGCTGGCCTGGCTCTTCGTCGGCTGCATCGCTGCCCAGGTCTTCTTCGCCGGGATGGCGATCTTCGTCGATTCGGTCTACTGGGGCTGGCACACCACGTTTATTCACGCCTTCGAGTTCCTGCCGCTGCTACTGCTCGCCTTCGCCTTCGCCGCGCGCCTGCCGGTCGCGATGCGCTGGCTGACCTTCGCGCTGATCGCCCTGATCTTCGCGCAGTACGCCACCGCGAATATCGGTGGGCTGGCGGGGGCCTTCCACCCGGTCAGCGCCCTGATCATCTCCTGGATCGCCGTCTCGCTCGCCAGCCGCTCGTGGCGGTTGGCACGCGCGGCGGATACCCCGGCGCGGCTCGTCGCCTAGCAACCACCCAGCGCACGCCATTAAGTGTGTCGCCTCGCGTCGTTCCTCAGGTCCCCGTGTCCCGTTCCGTTTTTCGAGCGCGGGGCGATGTCGCCCCACCAACAGCAAAGGAGCGCAGCAATGCCAGCACGAATCGCCCGCTACGGCACGACGTTCGTCGCCATCCTCAGTCTCGGCCTCATCCTGATCGCCTGCGGCAGCCCGACCGGCGCGGAGGGCGACACCGGGGGCTTCAGCAGCGAGATCGTCGCGCAGCAGGTGCAGATCGCGGCCGACCCGAAGGGCGCGTTGCGCTGGGACCGCACCAGCTACGAGGCCAAGGCGGGCGACATCTCGTTCGTCGTCAAGAACGACAGCCCGGTGTCGCACCAGTTCACCCTCAGCGGGAACGGCGTCAATTACCGCAGCAAGAATATCAACGAGCGCACGTCCGGCACCTTCACCGTCAAGGCTCTGCCCGCCGGGGAGTACCAGATCATCTGCGACTACCCCGGCCACAAAGCGGCGGGGATGATCGCCACGCTGATCGTGCGCTAATTGCGGAATACCGAGTGACGAATGACGAGTGACGAATGACGAATGACGGCTAGATACGATGAAGGCGACACAACGTAGGAGGGCCGCCGGTTGAAATCCGGGGCTGCAGCAATCCCGGCCCAATCCCCGCTCACTGCCATACCTCAGCCCAGGATAATGCGCGGGGATTGTCGAGGATTGGGCGAGCGGCATAGCGATAGCCGCAGGCAAGATTTACCGCGAGGGGAGGGCACAATTGCCCTCCCCTGGCTATTGTCGTCCCGTACTGTCCGTGGCAGCGCTACGGCATGGGGGAGAGGGTGGTGCCGCCGTCGAAGCCGAACGGGACGTAGAGAGCGGTAAGGATCGGCTCGCGCACCCGGACCTTGTTGATATAGGTGGTGATCGTCGCGACCTCGATCACGAACGTCCGCTGCCCCGCCTCGACCGGAAAAAGGTAGGACTGCGTGACGGCGGGGACGCGGTCGCCGTCGTAGCGCGCCATGGCGAAGCGGGAGGGCGAGGCGCTGCGCGGGGTGGCGGGGTCCGGGCCGATCGGGGCGACCGTGTCGCGCAGGCGGATATAGAGTAGGCACGCATTGAAATCCGCGCTCCCGCAATCGGGGTCGGTCGTCTCGAAGCCGACCGCGCCGCTGACGAGGATGAAGCCCGGCGCGGGGCTATCCAGGCGCACCTGGGCCACAGCCTGCCAACTGGTCGGGACGATCCCGGTGAGCGCCGTGTTGCTGGCCCCGGTCGCCTGGGCGGCGCGGGCGAAGCCGCTCGGCGCGATCCCGCCGAGGGTCGCGGCATTCTGCGCGGTGGTCGCGTTGACAGAAGTCGCCGCGTTGACTACCGGGGCGTTGCTCCCCAAACCGGCAGTACGCGCCAGGAAACTCGCCATCTCCTCGCGGGTCACCAAACCCTTGGGGTTATAGAGCCGCGCGTTCGGGTTATTCGGATCCTCAAAGCCTGTGGTGATCCCGGCGTTGCCGATCGCCTGGATGTTCGGGCGATGGACCTCGGCGGCATCATTCAGATCGCTAAATGTCGGGTTCGCCGCGAGGAGCGACAGCGGCAGCAGCGCCACCAGTAGCCCAGCGAGCAGGAGGGGTAGAGAACGCCACGCCGCGCGCCCACGCTGCCTGCGCTGGCGAGAGCGGGCGAGTTCCGTCCCCTGCCGCTGCACCGTGGCATGTAGGGTTGCCAGTAAGTCGCGTTGCGTGGCGAGTTGGTCGAGGAGATCGCGCATCATGGGGTCAGGCATCTTCCCTCCTGTTCGATTGCAGAGCAACAGACGTCGAGAACAGGAGTATAACAAGTCGCTGTTAGTCGAGCGTCAGTAGCGGCATAGGTGCATACCAGTGACAGGCTGCCCTTCCCGCGCGCCGCGATGGCAATGAGGCGACGGGAGCAGCACACCATAGCAGAAGAGGAATCGTAAGACTTGCCACTCGTTGAACATCCCAACTAAACCTTCCTGTGTCATTGACAGAAACAATGTCGTCATTGCGCCGGAGGATCATGGGACCCGCCGTAGGCAACAGTCGAGCAATCGTCGGGCTCCTGGTGGTCATACTCGCGCTGAGCGCTTGCGGCACAGCAGCGCCAGACGCCTCCGACAATGGCACCATAAAGAAAAACCCCGGCGCATATTGCCAAGATTCAGACAGCATTTGTGGCTCGGATCTCTAACCTGCGAAGGCAGGCATTGGGCCCTGCATAGAGATTTCGTGGCTGCAGGCCCTTAACCCGGATTGAAATCCGGGGCTTCCCCACCTCACCTTAATGCCAGCAATACCGGGTCATACATCCCCGTCTCCTCCGTGCCCGTCACCGAGAAAACGAGGAGGACGTTGCGGTGGACCACCATGCGGCTTTTCTTCGCGTATTTCTGCCGGAGGAACGTTTCCATCGCCGTCAGGTCGGCGGCGGAGTCGAAGGTGAACAGGGTGGCCGCGGTCGCGGAACCGGGCTGCCCCACCGCGAACGACTTGGCCTCGGCGTAGCGCGGCGCATCCGCCCCCAGCGCCCCGGGGGCCAGCGACTGCGGCCCATCGGCGCGCAGCCCCGCCGCCTTGAAACCGCGCATGACGTCGTCCGCGCGAAACCGCGCGAACGATGGCGTCGCCGTGACGAACGGCGCGGCACCGCACCCACTGAGCAAGGCCAGCAGAAGGAACGGGAGGGCGAACCGCCGGGCCATTATTGCCCCCTGCCGAATCAGTACGAGGCCAGGTGCATCGGCATGATCACATGGGTGCTGTCGTTGTTGCCCGCCGGGCGGATGACCCCCGCGCTGGCCGAGTTCTGCATCTCCAACGCCACTTGCGGCGTCTTCAGCGACCCGAGGACATCGTTGAGGTAGCGCACGTTGAAGGCGATCTGCGCCTCCGGCCCCTCGACCGCCGCGTCGATGTCGCTGGTGTTGTCGCCGACCTCCGCCGCATTGGCGCTGATCGTCAGGCTCCCCGGCCCGTATTCGCCGTCGCCCGGTTTCAGCGACAGCTTCACGACATCGTTGTTATCGCGCGCGAAGTAGGAGGCCAGCTTCGCGGCACCGAGCAGTTGCTCGCGCCCGAGGACGGCGCGCGTGTTGTAGCCGCTGGGGATGATCTGCCGCCAATCGGGGAAGGAGCCGTCGATCAGGCGCGAGAGGAATTCGATGCTGCCGGTGCGGCAGAGGAGCTGGTTGCGCCCGCGCGTCACCACGATCTCCACCGGGTCGGTCGCGTCGCTGAGCGCGCGCGACAGCTCGCCGAGCGCCTTCGCCGGGACGATGATCGAGACATCCTCGGTGGCCGGGCCGACCATCTCGGCGTGGCGCACCGCCATGCGGAAGCCGTCGGCGGCGGAGAGGGTCAGCTTGTCCCCCTCGAAGCGGAGGTGGACCCCGGCCAGGACCGGGCGACTCTCGTCGGTCGCGGCGGCGAAGACGACCTGCCCGATCGCCTCGCGCAGCACATCCGGCGCGACGAGCGCGGTCGGCTTCCCCTCGACGGTCGGGATCGCCGGGAAATCCTCGGCGTCGATCCCGCGCACCGTCGCCTTGGAACGCGCGGCGCGAACGTTGAGCGCCAGGGTGCGGCGGTCGAGTTCCAGCTTCACCGCCTCGTTCGGCAGGTTGGCGACGAAGTCGGCCAGCAGGCGGGCGGGCACGGTGACCGCCCCCTCTTCCTCGATCGAACAATCGACCCAGCAGGTGATCCCGATCTCCAGGTTCGTCGCCGCCAGCTTCAGTTGGCCCTGGTCGGTCGCCAGCAGGATATTGCTCAGGACCGGCAGCGAGGTCTTCGTGGCGACCGCCCGCGCGACATGCCCGAGGCCCTTCTGCAACTGCTCCTGCATGACCGTGATCTTCACCGTTTTCCTCCACCCCGGTCGGCTAAAAATCGTCGCACCCGGCGGCCCCGCGCGGCGCACGCGCACACCACGGTCCCCGCTGGTCGTACACCTACTCTCGCCGCGCAAGTATACACGCAGAGCGGGGATGGTGCCTCTGTGGCAAGGCAACTCGGGAGTCGGGAGTCGGGAGTCGTGAGTCGTGAGAGAACGGCAGTCGGCAGTGGGGCGGCCCTCACCCCATTCGAGGACCAAACGTTACCGGTGTGGAGGAAACGATAGCATTGGGAGCAACATCAGCTTTCGGCAAAGCGATGATTCGCGCGCAGTGGGTAAGGGAGCGTGGGGAGGGCTGGTGGTTGATGGCAGTGGCGAACGTCAACGTGCTTTGGCTGGCGGCTGAACCCTGCCCGCGGTATCCTGCGCCGATGAGCGGACGGAACGTTGTCGGCGGTTTCCTCCATCACGCGGCGTCGGGCAAGGTGCTCCTGCACCTACGCAGCCCCGACAAGCCGCCGTGCGCCGGACAGTGGGCCTTTTTCAGCGGCAGCGAGGAGCCGGAGGATGGTGGTGACCTCCTCGCCACCTGGTGCCGCGAGATGCGCGAAGAGCTCGGCGTGGTCCTCGATCCGGCCCGCGTCAAGTCGCTCTGCCAGGGTACGTACCCCGCTGGTAACCGCTGGCACGACTTCTACTACAACTGGCCCGCCCTTGATGAGCACTTCGTCCTCACCGAGGGCCAACGCTACGCCTGGTTCACCCTCGACGACGCCCTCGCCCTCCCCGACCTCGCCGA
>DATCMP010000063.1:0-3312 GCA_036563365.1 Thermomicrobiales bacterium | reverse complement strand
GCAGATTGGCGGCGGCGGTAAACCGATCGATCGCCGTGAGCCAAGCATCGGCATGTCGCGCCCGTATCCCCGCCCGCAGCAGCCATTCGAAGGCCCGCTCATCGCCCGCGCGCCCGAAGTGGTAGGCCACCGCATCGGGATCGGGATGCGGTGCAGCAAGCAGCGCCTCGGCGACCCGACAATGGAGCGCATGGCGGCGGAGCGCGCCGATCCCCTCGTAGAGCGCTTCGCGGATGAGCGCGTGTGTGAAGCGCACCGTCGCGATGCCTGTCCCCTCGGCCAGGATACCAACCTCGATCGCCCGCTCCGCCACGTCAAACAGCCGTTCATCGTCTGCACCTGTCACCGCCGCCCACAGCCCGAACGGCACCTCCTGCCCGATCGCCGCAGCGACGGTCAAGATTTTACGCGCCTCGTCGCCGAGACGGGCCACCCGCCCTTCGATGACCTGCCGCAACAGCGGCGGCACCTGGGCCGTGGTCAGGTCATCGACGGTCCAGGTGTCACCCGTACGTTGCAGAGAGCCCTCCTCCTCCAGCATGCGGAGGAGTTCGCCGGTATAGAGCGGGTTGCCCTCCGCATGGGTGCCAAGGTAGGTCAACAGGCGGTGTGCATCATCATCGGCGAGCGCGTAGCGACCACCGAGGAGCGTGCGCACCGCAGTGTCGGCAAGTGGACGCAGATCGAGACGGAGCGGGTCCGCCTCATGGGTGAGTAACGGCAAGCGATTGTAGAGGGGATGGTGCCGATTCACCTCATCAGCACGATAGGCGGCGAGCAGCAAGATCGGCAGGGTTGCCAGCCGCCGTGCTACGAAGCGTAGCAATTCGAGCGAAGCAGGGTCAGCCCAATGGAGGTCATCGAGGAACACGGCAAGGGGCCGACTACCGGCAAGTGCCACCAGGGCCGCCTGGGCCTTCTCCGCGAGAATCGTTCTGTTCACCGCCGCGCCGGTGCCGAGCGGGACGGGGAGTTCGCAATGGTCGAGCGCAACAGGGCAGTGCGTGAAAATCTCGATCCAGGGGCCGTAGGGCGGCGTCTCGCTCAGGTCGTAAGCCCGCCCTACCAGCACCAAGGCACCTCGCCCGGCGGCCTCGGCCAGCGCCATGTCGACCAGGGCGGTCTTGCCGATTCCGGCAGCACCACTGAGCAGGACGAGCCGGCCCTGCCCGGCGAGGGCGGCGTCCAGTGCCCCGCGCAGCGCGACCAATTCGCGTTCGCGACCGACGAGGGCCGACATAGCCACTTGCGAGCCAAACGACGTACTCATTGACCCGCACCTCCTGCGTGGTCGCGGACGATGCGTGAAGGCGGCCTCTACGATATAGCCCGCAGATTATAGCATGACATAGGGCTATCTGTATGACAACTGGCGGTCAGGCGGGTGGTTCACGTATCGAGAAGCGCATTCTTCAGTGTCAGAAATGTCCAATTCTTGCACTATCATCACGCTGGTCACGAGGTGTATGCGTAAGCAGCACGGGCGCGAGGAGTGGGAGCGAATCACGGCGTCCCTCTCGGGTGGTGCCGTTACCAGTGCATCGCGTAACGCCCCTTGATGGGCTCGCCTCGACCCAGTGAATGCACGTCTACGTGGTCGATGGTGCGCCGGTCATCTCTCCGCGTTGTCATCCCGCGTGCGTCGCTGGCCTCGTGGCCCGCAAGGCCGCCTGTCTTCGCTGCTCCTCGCCAAGGGTACGCTATGCCGCGTTCGCGCCAGCCGTCAGGGCCGGAGGATGATCCGCCGTAAGATGCGGTCGCCGTCGAGCACGGTGGCGACGCCCTCTTTGAGGACCACGGTGACCGCCTTGCCCGCGTGCTCGCGGCCGACGGCGCGCTGGATGCCGCCGAGCTTGACGTAACCACGGGCGTTGAGGCGGCGGGCGCGGACCTGCCGATCGGGCGTCGGGGCAAGGTGGACGCGCTTGGCGTGCAGCAAGGGCAGGTGCAACCGGCGCGCATGACAGGTACTGGCGGTGCACCCCGCTGCGGGTACCCGGCCAGAACCTGTCCCGCGTTGTATGGGCGACGCCGGGGAGCGTGTGCCAGGGCGAGCGGAGGGTCACCCGGGGCGACTGACATCGTGGCGGCGCGGGCGATTGCCCGCCGCCATAGTGTCGGGGACACGCGATCCCGGGATACGCGCCAAGCCGTGCATCCTCCAGGTGTGCCGCCGGAATAGCAGTGGGATAACACGGCCTCTTGTATCTCGTTCCACGCTGGGAGGGGGAGAGTGATACCGAGTTGGACCACGCCGCCACCGGGGTAGGGTCGTCCGTACGGTGCGCGGCTCGCGGATGACGATAGGTCGGGCCTGCGCCCAGACGAGTTGCGCGCCGCTGGCGAGGTTGCGGGCCAGCAGCCGGAAGCCGATAGCGACTTGGTTGGGGTGCAGGCGATAGCTGACGAGGTGGTCGAGGTCGTGTCCGTTGTGCAGCACCTCGATCGCCTGCTCGGCACGTCGGCGGCGCCCGAAGGTGGCGGGCGGGCGTTGCGGGCGGGCCGCGTGCCGGCTGGTGGGATGGACCCAGGGGCCGCGATGGCCGGTAGGGGTGCACGCGCCGAGGGCGAAGAGGCGCAGTCGCTCGCCCAGCGGGCGGGTTCCCAGGCGGATCGCCCCGCCGTCACGGGGCCAGCGGCGCTGCTGCCCGCTCGGGGCGGCCAACTGCGGCGGACAGGGGCCGAGCGCGCGACGCCGAGGATGAAAGGCATCCGTCCGCGGATGTTGCGGGCGGGCGTCTTGCTACTATACGTACGGGAGCGCCGCGCGCTCACTGGGTTTCGGTGTCGCGCGTAAAAGGCAAAGGCTGTCCTATAATCAGTCCCGCACTCGCGGGGATATTCCGGAGTCAGCAGTCGATAGCCGGCAGTCGGTCGAGCCCTGCCCCGCGCTCGCGGGGATAATCCTCCACGGCGACTCCGCATCCCAGCAACAGCACCGGCCCCACCAGGGGCCGGTTCTGTTTGTTCTTCAGCTACCCCGCCGCGGGAGCCGCGCTTATCGCTGGTTTCCTGTACGCTACGGACAAGGCGGAGGCACCCTCCCGCGATCAGCGCGCACGCACCTCCCCGGGCCGATGGTATCCGGTGTATGACAACCTGGGGAGAACGGGCCGGTCCGCCCCACAAGCGGTCACCTGTGACCCACGGATTCCGGACCAGGGCCGTCCCGGCCACGTCAGCCGCTAGCCCTCTCGCCGCGACCATCGGGGCCGTCGCCGCCGGGTTGTCGGGGGTGCGCCCCGCGAGCCGGGCGAAGCCGCTCGTCGCGGCGTGGTCCACCCGATACTCGGCGGCGACGGAGTGCCCCTC
>DATCMP010000277.1:0-2525 GCA_036563365.1 Thermomicrobiales bacterium | reverse complement strand
CAGCGAACCGACGTTGGTGAAGCGGAACGCGAGGCAGGCGACGATCAGATTGATGCTGAAGCTGATCAGCGCGCCGCTGATCGCCGCGAGCGGCAGATAGAGCGCCCACCACCAGTGAACGTCCAGCCCCGATCGCGCGAGTGCGACCCCCACCGTCCCCACCCCAACCAAGAAGTTGCCGATGAAGGTGATGTTGAAGGGCTGCTCGCTGATCAACTGGAAGAGGGGCGGGGCGGGGCGGATCAGCAGCACGTCGAACTTCCCGACTTGCACGTACCAGCTCAGACTATGCGGCGAATTAAGGAAGATCGATCCGAGATAGCCTCCGGCTGCCAGCAGGCCGTACGCTAGGAGCAGTTCATTGAGCGACCACCCTGCCAGCGCCGGGATCCGACCGAAGATGATCCCCAGGAAGAGGAGCGACGCACCGTCGCGGATGACCGCCCCGGCGATGACGAGGGCGAAGTCGGCGCGATACTGCGCCAGGATCTTCACCCCCACGCGGAAGTAGGCCGCGTACAACCCTGCATAGTGGCGCATACCCATCCACCTAACCTCCCTGGATCGTCAGCCGTCGCCGCGCTCGCAGCCAGACGAGCCGCGTCAGCAGCGCCAGGGCGACTGCCCAGCCGAGTTGGAACAGAAAGCTGCCCCAAATCGCCGCGCCCACGATCCGCCCCTGATAGATCGAGATCGGCATATAGGCCAGCCCCTGAAAGGGCAACAGCAACGCCAGCGTGCGCAGGCCGTCCGGGAACAGCGTCAGCGGCACCAGACTCCCCGCGAAGAGTTCGATCAGGGCACGCCGCGCGTAGATCAGGCCGCCAGCACCGAACGTCCAGAACGCCAGAATCATCAGCAGGAAGTCGAGCGAGAAGCTGATCAGGAAAGCACCAACCAGACTCAGTACGAAGCCAATTGCCGCGCCCACAGAAGCGGGCGGCGCGATACCGAAGACGAGCAGCGCGATCAGATAGGCAGGCACGTTGATTAACACCAGCTCGGTCACGAATTGTCCGGCCACCTCCGCAAACTGCAGCGCTTGATAATCGACCGGGCGCAGGAGATCGAAGACGATATTGCCAGACCGCAGACTGCCGTTCACCCGGAAGAGGAGTCGCCGCTGCGCCATCGCGATCCGCCCGAAGTTGAACGCCTGTCCGAGGCAGATATAGGTCAGCAAGTCGCGCAGCTCGTAGCCCAGCGCCGTCGGCGCGGCGCGGAAAATCGCCCGCCAGAGATAGACCATCAGCGCCATACCGATCAAGGTGATGAAGAGCGAGAGGAAGAAGTCGAAGCGGTAGACGAACTTTTCCTTCGTCGAGGTCAGCGCGATCCCGTAATAGCGAGTTGCCATGACGCGCAGCCCTGTAGTCATCGGCGCGGGCGTACTGCCGTTAGCGACTATCCGCGCCACCTGGCACCTCCCCACCACCCGACGCGTACAACTCACGGATGATCATCGAGAGGTCGGCCTCGGCCACTGCGAGATCGGCGATCGGATACCGATTGACGAGGTATCGGGTAAGGGCGGCAGCGGCGACCTCTTGCGGATCGAAGCGCACCGCGAACGAGCGGGACTCGCGTCCTTCCACCGCGATACCGGTCCCCAGCATCGAGAGTTCCGCTAGCAGGCTCTCCACTGTCGGCGGCGCAATATCGTCCAGCAGCGTGAACGTCAGCGTCCGCTCCCGGCCATAGTGCCGACGCAACGCCGACAATTCGCCATCGTAGACGACCACGCCGCGATCGATGACGATCACGCGCCGACAGAGACTTTCGATATCGACCAGATCGTGCGTCGTCAGCAGGATCGTCGTGCCACGCTCACGGTTGATTCGCCGGATGAAGGCGCGGACCCGCTCCTGTGCCTCGGCATCGAGGCCGATCGTCGGCTCATCGAGGAACAGAAGCCGCGGCTCGTGCAAGAGCGCCGCGACGATCTCGCAACGCATCCGCTCCCCGAGCGAGAGGAGACGCACCGGGCGATCGAGGATCGCCGAGAGATCGAGGAGTTCGGTAAATTCCGCGAGATTGTCGTCGTAGCGCTGTTGCGGCACGGCGTACATCCGTCGCAATAGAGCGAAGGTGTCGCGCGGCGGCAGATCATAGACGAGTTGGCTGCGCTGTCCGAAGACGACGCCGATCTGCTGGCTATTGCGGATGCGGTCGCGGTACGGCACGACACCACCCACGGTCACACATCCGCCGCTCGGGTGGAGGATCCCGGTGAGCATCTTAATCGTTGTGCTCTTGCCCGCGCCGTTCGGGCCGAGATACCCGACCAACTCCCCCGGCGCGATGTCGAAATTGATCCCACCGACCGCGGGAATCTGATCGAAGTCGCGGGAGAAGAGGGTTCGCAGCCCGCCGAGCGGTCCCGTCTTTTTTCTTGCTACCCGGAAGGTCTTGGTAAGGTCTTGTACCACGATCAGGGACGTAACCACGGGGCGTTCGACCATCCGCCACTCCCGCCTGACACGCTGTTATTCGGCGAAACCACTGTAGCATGAAGGACAGTGGGT
>DATCMP010000276.1:0-10455 GCA_036563365.1 Thermomicrobiales bacterium | reverse complement strand
CGGCGGGTTGCCGATGGTCAGCGTCCGCAACGTGGCATTGCGGGGCTGGAACCGGGTCGTCAAGCGGGTGATGGATGTCGCCCTCAGCGCCTTCATCCTGACGATGATCTCGCCGCTGATCGTCCTGCTCGCCGCCCTGATCAAGCTGACCTCGCCCGGCCCGGTCTTCCACTTGCAGGAGCGGGTGGGGCATGACGGGCGGTTCTTCCTCTGCATCAAGCTCCGCTCGATGGCGGTGGGCGCGGAGGACTCGACCGGCCCGGTCTGGGCGCGCCCGGACGATCCGCGTCGGACCGCCCTCGGGCGCTTCATGCGGCGCTACTCGCTCGATGAGTTGCCGCAGTTCGTCAACGTCCTGCTGGGCGAGATGAGCATCGTCGGCCCGCGCCCGGAGCGCCCGCACTTCGTGGAGCAGTTCAGCCAGTCGATCCCCGGCTACGCCTACCGCCACCACGAGAAGGCGGGGATCACCGGCTGGGCGCAGGTCAACGGCCTGCGCGGCAACACGTCGATCGAGGAGCGCACCCGCTACGACCTCTATTACGTCGAGAACTGGTCCCCGCTCTTCGACATCAAGATCATCGTCAAGACGATCTGGCTAGTGCTTAGGCCGGATAGCAACGCGTATTGACGCAAACTCATTCTGGATAGCTCAGGATTTATCAGTGCTGGCTCACAATTGATTACGCGGAGGCATTACTAAGGATCGCTCAAGTTGCGCTACACTGTCACAAAATCATACTGAAATATCTCTCACCCCACTCCCCGTGCTATTCGTTTGCCTTCCTTGCTTTGAGGCTCGCCAGAAATGTAAATACCAGTAGATTGGCATTGCCACAATGCTGGCCTGCAGAATTGCGATGGCCCAGATCGTTTTCTCAGTAGTGCTTAATTTGGCATTATGGATAACCAACCAGGTATAGTAGGCAATGAGCGTATACATTACACCGGTGACCAACAAAATAGGGATGAGGCGCAGCACACTCGATGGATTATCGACCGGATCAATATCCCCAAAAATGGAAAGCCCCGTACCCCAACTACGAAAAGCCAGCACATAGACTACAAACATAGCCACCATTGGCAGCAACGTCACGCCGAGTATCATGAACTGAACAAGACGATTACCAGGAGGTATCCCTGCCTTTATGCCAAACATTGATCCCTCCTCTTCGAACGCTTTACAGCAAGGAGCGTTTAGCTACGTGAGCATCAAAGGTCTCCGCTCACGATCAGCACTAGCGCATCAAGGCGGTCGAGAACGGGGCGACGATTTGCTAGAGAAGGTCTAATTTAGCATAGCAAACGTAGCAGCATAATGGCTAACGCCTACCCTTGAAGCTCAGGCCGCTGTTAGACTGGTGCAGCCAGAACATATTGTTGACACATGAATTATTGTTCAACCAATACTAACCCTGCCAATACAGTAGTTGCGCCTAACCAACGCCTCTGCGACACTCAGCCGCTAGAGAAGTTGGGTGGGAATGGTGTGTCTGCGCGAAAGGATTGAGCGCCATGCATTTCAAGGAATATCTCCTCAACGTGCCAACGTTTCGCGCCTCGAAACCCGTGAGAGAGAGCGAAGCGCAACCCGCCCGCCTCAACGCGAACGAGAACCCTCTGGGGCCGTCGCCGAAAGCGGTGGAGGCGATGCGTGAGGTGTTACCAAACGTCAACCGCTACTCCGACCCCGGCTCCTGGCCGCTGCGCCGGACCCTCGGCGCGCACTTCGACATCGCCCCGGAGCAGATCCTCTGCACCAACGGCTCCGATGAGATGATCTACATGCTCTGCCTCGGCTTCCTGCGCGAGGGCGACGAGGCGGTGATGGCCGATGGCTCGTTCGTCAGCTACGGGATGCGGACGCTGGCGATGGGCGGGCAGCCGCTGCGCGTCCCCCTGCGCGACTATGTCCACGATCTCGACGCGATGGCCGATGCGATCACCGAGCGCACGCGCCTGATCTTCCTCTGCAACCCGAACAACCCGACCGGCACCACGGTCGATGCGGCCACGGTCGCGCGCTTCATCTCGCGCGTGCCGGACGACGTGCTGATCGTCGCCGACGAGGCGTATATCGAGTTCGCCGAGGGAGCCGACACGCCCGACCTCCTCGCGGAGGTCCGCGCCGGGCGGCAGAACCTGATCGTACTGCGGACGTTCGCCAAGATCTACGGTCTCGCGGGCCTGCGTCTCGGCTACGCTTTTGGCTCGACCGAGGTGATCGGCTATCTCGACCGCGCACGCACCGTCTTCAACGTCAACGCGCTGGCGCAGGCGGCGGCCCCCGCGGCGCTGGCCGACACCGCGCACGTCGCGCGGGTGCGCGCCCATGCCGCCACCGCCCGCGCGCGGTTCACCGAGGAATTGACCGCGCTCGGGCTGCAACCGGTGCCGAGCGCGACGAACTTCATGGCGGTCAAGGTGAATGGCGACGACGGGGCGATCGCGGCGGCACTGCTGGAACGGGGGATCGCGGTTAACCCGATCGGCGGCTGGGGCTTACCGGGTCACATCCGCATCTCGTTCGGCACTGACGAAGAGAACGAGCGCTTCTTCGCGGCGCTGCGCGAGGTGGTCCAGGGCGTACCGGCGACCGCGTAGGGCGACAACGGCGTTGAATGAACTGCGCGGCGCGGTTCTGTCACCGTGCCGCGCGACCGATAGGGGTGGGATGTCCGAACTGACGCATTTCGACGAGAGCGGCCGTGCGCGGATGGTCGATGTCGGCGAGAAAGAGGCGACACACCGGATCGGCGTCGCTGGCGGCACGGTGCGGATGGAGCCCGCGACGGTGACGCTAATTCGCGAGGGTCGCGCCGCCAAAGGCGACGTACTCGGGGTCGCCCAGGTCGCCGCGATCATGGCGGCGAAACGCACCCACGAACTGATCCCGATGTGCCACCCGTTGCTGCTGACCGCGATCCAGTGCGCCTTCGACTTCGGCGCGGATGGGCGGAGCATCGAGATCACCGCCCGCGTCGAGACGCGCGGCCAGACCGGGGTCGAGATGGAGGCGCTGACGGCGGTGAGCGTCGCCGCACTGACGATCTACGACATGGTCAAGGCGGTCGATCGGGCGATGACGATCGAGGATGTGCGCCTCCTGTACAAGAGTGGCGGCAAGAGCGGCGTCTTCGAGCGCCCGACCGAATAACCGCCGCGTGCGTGCTTTTCTGTCATCTTCCGCCTCCGTTGCCAATTGGGGGCCATGAAGGAGAGACCGTGACGACGCTGACACCCGAACTGATCGCCGATCGCCTTGTGCCGAGCGACCCGCAGCTCGCGCCGGATGGTCGGTCGGTCGCCTATTGCCTCGCGTCGGCGGGCTGGCACGAGACCGAGCCACAAGGTGCGATCTGGCTCGCCGCTACTGATGGCACAGCCGCACCGCGCCGCCTCACCGCTGGCCTCGTCAACGACACGATGCCGCGCTGGTCGCCCAATGGTCAGGCGCTCTATTTCCTCTCCGACCGGCAAAAGCGGGGCGAAGCACAACTCTACCGCCTCCCGCTCGATGGCGGCGAGGCGATGGCGCTGACCAACCGACGCGGCGGGATTGGCGCATTCGTCCCGCTGGCAGATGGGCAAACGATCGCGCTCTTCGCCAAAGATGCGCCGACCGCCGAGGAAGAGCGCCGCGACGCGGAGCGCAACGACGCCAAGGTCTGGGGCGAGCGCTGGCCCTCGCGCCGACTGCACCTGCTCGACCGCGAGACCGGCACGATCCGTACGCCGGACGTGCTGGCAGATCGGCACATCGCCGCCTTCGCCGCCGCGCCCGACGGCACACGGATCGCCGTCACCACCTGGCCGAACCCCGAACTCGATAACGGGGCGTTCCCGACGCCGCTCCACCTGATCGATCTGGCGAGCGGCACCGCCGCGCATCTCTGCGACCTGCCAACCGGTGGCGGCAATCTCACCTGGGATCGCGGCGGCGAATTTATCGCCTACATCGCGCGGGCGGCGGAAGGCGGGGCCTCGGGCAACGGGTTGTTCCTGTTACGGGTTGACGAGGGTATACCACGCCGCCTCGTCCCCGAACTGACCGCCTGCCCGCTCGTCCTGACGCGCCAGGGAACGAGCCCGATCATCCTGACCGTCGCCAGCGGCCTCGACACAACGGTCCAACAACTCGATCCGACCATCGGCACCCTGACCGAACTCCAACGACTCCCGGGCGAGCTGAACGAGCCGACGGTCAGCGCCGATGGGCAACTGCTCGCGGCCCTCCACAGCACGCCGAGCGAGCCGCTGAATCTCTGGACGGGTGCGCCGAGCGGACCACTCACCCGCCTCACCGACCTGAACCCGGCGTTCGGTGAGATCGCCTGGGGGACGCAGGAGCGCCTGGCGTGGCAGGGATCGGACGGCCTCGACCTCGATGGGTTGCTGATCCTGCCGCCAGGCAAAGAGCGTGCGGATGGTCCGTTCCCGCTGATCATCGTCGCGCACGGTGGCCCCTACGGGCGCTTCGCCGACGACTTCCAAATCGGCAACGGGCGGCCCACCGGCCAGGGGCTCGCGGTCGCCGGGTACGCCGTCTTCCTGCCGAATCCACGCGGCGGCGTCGGGCATGGCAACGATTTTGCCGAGGCGGTCGCCGGGCGGGTGGGTCTGGAAGATTGGGACGACATCGTTGCGGGGCTCGATCGTCTGATCGACGAGGGGGTTGCCGATCCCGATCGACTCGGCATCGGCGGCTGGAGCCAGGGGGGGTTCATGACCGCCTGGGCGGTCGGGCAGACCGACCGTTTCCGCTGCGGCGTCATGGGCGCTGGGGTCAGCGACTGGGGGATGATGGTCGCCGAGAGCGACCTGCCGATGTTCGAGTCGGGGCTCGGGGGCAGCACCGGCTGGGAAGGGATCGGCCCGCACCCGCACGACCGCGTCAGCCCGATCTCCTTCGTCCACCGCGTCAAGACGCCCGTCCTGATCCTGCACGGCGAGCGCGACGAGCGGGTGCCGGTCAGTCAGGCGCAGTTTTTCGCGCGCGGCCTGCGCCATTACGGGGTCGAGAATGCGCTTGTCGTCTACCCGCGCGAACCGCATGGCCTCCGCGAGCGGGCGCATCAGATCGACGCGACACGCCGTCTGCGCGCCTGGTTCGATCGCTGGCTTGGCGCGGGTCGTGAGTCGTGAGTCGCGCGGGGATGCGCTGGTGGTGGGGTGCCTCGACACCTACCCCATTGGCATAGCGAGTGCGTACAATACCGCGGGCGGCAGTTGCGCCGCTTGGATAACGGGGCGTCAGGCAGGTGCCCCACCACGAGGAGGAAACCCTTGAGCGCAGCGAACGAATCCCAGGAGCAGACCACTGCTTCCGGCCTGCGGTATATCGACTTTGGTGGTGGCGAGGGCGCGGCAGCTAAGGCGGGCGACAATGTATCGGTCCACTACACCGGCACGTTGGAGAACGGCCAGAAGTTCGACAGCTCGCGTGATCGCAACCAGGCGTTCCAGTTCCCGCTCGGCGCGGGTCGGGTGATCAAGGGCTGGGACGAAGGGGTGGCCGGGATGCGCGTCGGCGACAAGCGTCGCCTGATCATCCCCAGCGAGCTCGGCTACGGCAGCCGGGGCGCGGGTGGTGTCATCCCGCCGAACGCTACGCTGATCTTCGAGGTCGAACTGCTCGGGATCAACTAACAACGCCACCACGGACAGGTGGCAGAGCGGTTGCCCCGCCTGAGAGGGCGGGGCAACCGCTTGCGTCAAGTTGTGTTATCGATTACACTAAGTCCATCGCCGTCCTCTTGCTCCCAACATCATCGGGAACAAAAGCGTCTGTTGCGGCGCTTTATATGTGGGTTCGCGCGGCTGGCCGCAAGGACGTCAGGACGCCACGCTCCACAGTACATAATGATTAAGATCTGATCCGCGTCACTCCTGGCGGGCGTGGTGGAAGGAATTTTCACGTTTGACCTCGTTTTCAGAATTTACGCTGTCCCCGACGACGCGCAATGCGCTCACAACGATGGGGATCGAAACCCCCACACCGATTCAAACCCTCGCACTCCCCCCGCTCCTCGAAGGCCGTGACATCATCGGGCAGGCCCGCACCGGTTCCGGCAAGACGCTCGCGTTCGGTATACCGCTGATCGAGAAGGTCGATCCGCGCCTCCGTGCGGTGCAGGCGCTGGTGCTGGCACCCACGCGGGAACTCGCCACGCAAGTTGGCGGCGTGCTGGAGGCCCTCGGGAAGGGTCGCGGTCTGCGGACCGTGTTGATCTATGGTGGCCGCTCGTTCGGCCCGCAAGAGGCGGCGGTGCGCTCGGGCGCGCAAATCGTCGTCGGCGCGCCCGGTCGGGTCCTCGACCTGATCCGTCGCGGCACCCTGGCGCTCGACAAGGTCCGCTACTTCGTCCTCGATGAGGCCGATGAGATGCTGGATCGCGGCTTCGCGCCCGATGTCGAGCGGATCTTGGCACACGTCCCGCGCACGCGGCAGACGGCCCTCTTCTCGGCGACGGTTCCGCCGTGGGTCCACGAGACGGCGCAGCGGCACCTCAACAACCCGCTGACGGTGCAGGTCGACACCCGCCCCGAGGATGTGCCGAAAATCGAGCATGTCGTCTACGATGTGCCGGAAGGTGCGAAGCTCGACATCCTGAAGCAGCTCCTCGATGCACGCGGCGATGGCGCGACGATCGTCTTCGGGCGCACCAAGCACGGTGTCAAGAAGCTCGGGCGTCAGCTCGAAGGGCTGGGATATCCGGTCGCCGCGCTGCAAGGCAATCTGAGCCAAAACGCGCGTGACCGCGTGATGGACGATTTCCGCACCGGTGCGGTGACGATCCTGCTGGCGACGAATGTTGCGGCGCGCGGCATCGACGTGGACAACGTCGAGCAAGTCATCAACTTCGATCTGCCGGAGTCGGCCGAGTTGCTGACGCACCGCGTCGGTCGTACGGGGCGAATGGGTCGCGAAGGCCGGGCGATCACCCTGCTCGACCCCGAGGATAGTCCGAAATGGCGGCAGTTGGAGCGTGCCTCCGGGCGTACCCTGCCCCGCCTGCGCTGGCGCGATGAGTATGCAGGCACGCCCCCAGAGCTCGGGAAAGTGGTCCTGAACACGCCGGTTAGCGGCGGTCAGGCTCCGCAACGTTCCTACGAGCGGAGCCCGGAAAGTGCCAATAGTCGGAATAAACCCGCAGCCCGGATCGTTCCATTAACAGAACGTCGTCAGGGTGTCCCGAGCCGAACATTCGCGCCGACTGGGCGAACAGCGGCCCCGGTGATGAACCTGACGACGGGCGAGCGGACGCAGCACACGATTGTCTGCGCCAGCTGCGGGCGTGAAGCGACCGTCCCCTTCGTGCCTCGGACCGACCGACCGGTTTATTGCCGCGACTGTTTCCGCAGGGAAACGCCCGGCGAGGGACGCCGCGTAACGAATTTCGAAACAAATCGCCGCGACAACGGGCAGCGGATGCCTGTGGATTCTCGGCGTGGGGGACGCTAACCGGCGCCCTCGAGGATGACAGCAGGAGGAAGCATGGCCCCGAACCGCCGACCGAACTATCCCCAGAAGAAGAGTAATGTCCGTCCCGGCACTCCGGGCGCTCCCGGCACCCCCGGTGCCGTGGTCGCCCCGCCGGTCCGTAAGTCGAAGAGTGACGCGATCACCGTTGACGGCACCGTGGTCGACGCGCTGCCGAACGCGATGTTCACCGTCGAGCTCGACAGCGGGCACAAAGTTCTCAGTACCCTCTGCGGCAAGATGCGGACCCGCTACATCCGCGTCGCGCAGGGTGACAAGGTCACCGTCGAACTCTCGCCGTATGACCTGACGCGCGGGCGGATTACCTTCCGCTACCGCTAAAGGCGCGGGGGGCGGATCGCGGGTCGAATGTCGCTTGCTTGCGGGCACGCACCGCGTAAGCGGCGATCTTCGACCCACCGATTCGCAACCAACGCCCGTTACTTTCCGGTCCTCCCGGGCGCGAGCCTCGCGCCCGCAGGATATGTATGGTTGTGATCGTGCTAGTCGAACGCACGCAGTGGTTTTCGGAGTGGTCTCCCCGCCCTCCCGCCTCCGCTCATCCCGTTCACCGACTAGGGAAAGGTCACCCCAGTTCCGTTCGTTTGTTTCAGCAGTAATCCCGAAAGGTGTCCACATGAGCTACCAGGACAAAACCCTCGTCTGCCGCGACTGTAATCAGGAATTCGTCTTCACCGCCGGTGAGCAGGAGTACTACGCACAGAAGGGCTTTACCAACGAGCCCCGACGATGCGCCGACTGCCGCCGCGCGCACAAGGCCCAGCAGGGTGGCGGCAGCTACTCCGGCGGCGGCAACAGCTACGGCGGTGGCAATAGTTATGGCGGCGGTGGCGGCGGCTACGAGCGCGCCCCGCGCCAGATGTTCGCCACGGTCTGCAGCCAGTGCGGCAAGGAGACCGAAGTCCCCTTCCAGCCGCGCGGCGACAAGCCGGTCTATTGCTCCGACTGCTTCGCCGAGCGCCGACAGTCCAGCGGCGGCGGCTACGGCGGCGGCAGCTACGGCAGCCGCGACCGCTACTAAGCCAACCGCATCGCTGAGACTTTGGTCGGCGGGGGAGCACCGCCAAGCGAATAGGCGATAACGTTAAGGGAGGGGGCCACACCTACAAGTGCGGCCCCCTCCCTGTTTGTCTACGAGCAGTTATTCGGCGGTGTCCGCCAGATCGAGCCCGACGATCTCCATCAGGCGCAGCGCGTTCGTGGAGGTCGCGATCCCCGGGCGGGCGCGATAATCGAATGTCATCGAAGGACCGTCCGGCCCGCTGATGAACGCCTCGGTGAAGTGGATCGGGCGCGCGGTCGTGGCAAGTTCCGGCGCGTCGGCCAGACTGAGATCGTGCGTCGAGACCGCCCCGATCGCACCCTGCCGCACGAGGTGGGCGATGATCCGGCGCGCGGCGATCTGGCGCTCGGTCGTATTCGTCCCCTGCAAGATCTCATCGAGCAGGTAGAGCGGCACCGCAGCGCCCTCAGCCGTCTCACCACGCGCACCATCGACGACCGCCTTGAGGCGGCGCAGCTCGGCCATGTAATACGAGACCCCCTGCGCCAACGAGTCCTGAATACGCATACTGGTCAACAAGGCCACCGGTGGCATCAGCAACGCCTCGGCACAGACCGCCCCCCCCGCGCCCGCCAGCACAGCGTTCGTCCCGATCGCGCGCAGCAGCGTGCTCTTGCCGGACATATTCGAGCCGGTCACCAGCAGGAACGTGCCCGGTGGCCCGACCTGCACATCGTTGACCACCCGGCCACTATCGGACAGCAACGGGTGGCCCAACGCGGTCGCCTCGCATGACCGCGCGACCGCCTCGACCTTCGGGAAACTCCACGCCGGTTCCGCGTGTGCCAGGCCGCCGAGCGCGGCCAACGCTTCGATCTCGCCGAGAACGGCCAACCAGCGCCGCGCCTGTGGCCCGGCCGACTGCTGCCAGCCTTCCAGCGCGACCATTACATGGACATTCCAGAGGAAGAGCGGTTGCAGGATCGCGTTGGATAGCGCGCTCGGCGGGATGATGAGGCGACAGAGGCGTTCCAAGCGTCGCATCTGCCCATACGCGGGGACCCCCGCGGCGCTGAGATCGCGCGCGAGCCCGATCAGGAGCGGGGCCTGGAACGTGACGCCGTCGAGCACGGCAAACGAGCCCGCGTAATGGCGGAACGCCTCTTCCTGTTCCATCAATCTGGTGAGGCGCGGCGAGAGTTGCCCATTCAGCAACACGCCGATGGCGATATTGCCGAAGAAGAAGAAGAACCAGAACGGGAAGGTCACGATACCGGCGAGCCAGAGGGCCAGCGTCGCCCAGAACAGGATCGGGGAGAGTCGCGCCGCCCAGACGATCGCCGGTCGCCGCGTCAGCCACGGCTCGCCTTCAGCCCAGCGGAGGAATGGTTCGGGATCGGGCGCGGGGCCTTCGGCCAGGCGCCCGGCCATTTGCAAGTCGTCGCGCAGATCGATGCGCGGGGCCAGTTCGGCGACCGCCGTCTGCCGCTCGCGCACGGGCGTGGGCGCGGCGAAATCGAGCAACCACTCGCGCAGCGTCGCCTCGCCGCGGACGGTCCCACCGGGGTAGAGGAGGTGCATCAGCGAGGCGGGGCCGAAGAGATCGAGATCCCCGGCGTAGGGGTGCTGCGGTTCGGCACGGAAGGTGCTGCGGAGCGGCAACCTGTTCCAATCACGCTCAAGCCGCCAGGCCGCCTCTTCGTTGATCGCCCGACGCTCCTCGGCCCTGCGCCGCGCCGCACCCAACTGTACATGGTGCCGCACCAATACCAGGAACACGATGAACAGGACAAGCGCCAGCGCCCAAATCGCGATCACGCTCGCGCGCACCGCCCATACGGCGCAAGCCACGGCGGCGAGAAAGGCGAGCAGCCGGAGGTTCGCCACCCGATTCCAGCGTTTGTCGAGCGCATCGCGCTCGATGGTGAACCGCGCCTGCCGGGCGGCG